>JALTWS010000046.1 GCA_027048495.1 Candidatus Azambacteria bacterium | reverse complement strand
GCATCTGCAACTCAACAACCTGCCTTGTCAGAACAAACAACCTTGCCCAAACATTAAGCTTAGACTCATGCTCAGCAGGGCAAATAGCAAAGTTTGACGGAACAAGCTGGATTTGCGCGGCGGATTCTCAAGGCTCAGAAACAGATACTCTTCAAACAGTAACAGACAGAGGTAGTTCAACGACAAATCAAATAAGTATATCAACAACTAACGGTCATTTGAAGCTTTTTGAGTCGGATGGAATAGATCCTCAAGACATGACACTTCTTGAAAGAAACGCAGGTAAGTTTAACATTTATCAGTGGGATAATTCAGCGGGTTCTTGGATCCGGGTTTTGTCTGCTGATATGGCAGGAAACGTTGGTTTGGGAATTGCTGTTCCAAATGATAAGCTTGAAGTTGCTGGGACTATAAGAGCAGACCGTTTCAGAGACAGAAACAACACGTCATATTATGTTGATCCAAGTGGTACTTCGTTATTAAATAGGCTTAATATTAGAGGATCTGGTTATGCTCCCTTTAATGTTAATGTAAATTCAAATAATACAGCCGGAATATCGCTTCATTATCCGGGTGTAGTGGCTTGGCAGTTGGGAAGAATAGGAAATTCGTCATTTTCTATTGCAAAAACAGGAGGGGCATCATCAGATACTATGGGAACAAATATGTTTACTATAACTGCAGCTGGAAATGTTGGAATAGGAACTACAAGTCCAGATGACACTCTTGAAGTTGCTGGGACTATAAGAGCAGACCGTTTCAGAGACAGAAACGATACGTCATACTATGTTAGTCCAGGCGGTATGTCAGTTTTAAATTCAGTAAGGGCAAGAGTGTTTTATGATAAAGATAATACAAATTACTATGTTAATCCTTATGGAACTTCTAAGTTAAGGTATATTAACATAGGTAATACTACAAGAAGCTCTTGGCCTAGTAGTGCTTTTTATAATGGGACGGCGCAGTTAAGAGCTTATAATAATTATAGATTAGTTGATTTTAATTTAGGGAGTATGGGCCAGTTAGGAGAAGTGACAGAAAGTTCGGGAGTTATAAAAACCTCTAGTCCTAGTAGTAGTGGATATAAAATATACTTGTGGGTATACAGAATAGACTCCTGTTCTAAACCTGTGGATGTTAAAATTACATATGAAAATGGTCTTCTTATAAGAGAATTAACGGATAAAACTTCTAATTTTCTTATGAAAGCAACTGCTGTAAATAGTATATTTGGTTTTGGAGGTATAAAAGTTTGGTATAAAAAATCATCTCCTGGTTCTTGTGAGCCATTGTTACAGTTTAATATAGAAGTTGATGTATTGTAATTATTTTTTTAAGTGTTAGTTTTATTTAAAAACCGTCATATGTGCTTGGACATTACCACAAACCATTGACAATTCACAGAAATATTTTATATTTAAATTAACAGTTGAACATTGAAAATTCAATAGAAACTCAATCCCAACCCAAAGGAGGTGTGAAATGAAAAAGCTGATTTTTGCTTTGTTTGTGTTGTCTTTTCTGTCTGCTTGCGGAGGAGGAGGTGGTGGAGAAGACATTCAAAAACAGGTATCCTTTCCTGAAGAAAATATGCCTGTTGTGACTTCTAATAACCCATCTCAAGAAGAAGATGCAGAATCTGGCTCAACTGTTCCGGTTTTGGAGGAGGAGCCTCCTTTGTCAGAACCTTATTCTGGTCCGGAGCCGGAGTTTGTGCCTGATGCCGTTTCTGAGAATCCAGAGAATTCAGGTCCTGCTTCAGATCCCGTTCTTAATCCGGGTCCTGCTCCGGAGCCTGTGACGTATCCCGTTCCTGATTCTGAGCCAGAATTTGTGCCTGATGCCGCTTCTGAGAATCCAGAGAATTCAGGTCCTGCTTCAGATCCCGTTCCTGATCCGAAGCCTACTCCAAAACCTGTGCCGGATCCCGTTCCTGATCCGAAGCCTACTCCAAAACCTGTGCCGGATCCCGTTCCTGATCCAGAACCTGACCCTGTTCCTAAGCCAAATCAGCCTCCAACTTCAACTTCTCTTGAGATTGTTGTAGAGGAAGACTCGTTTTGGCTTGGCAAGCCTCTTGTTGTAGATCCGGATGATGATACTCACAAAGTAGAAGCATTAACACTTCCTGAGCATGGAACACTTCGTGTGTATCCTACAGGAGCGTTTGAGTATTTTCCGAATCCAAACTACAACGGAAGCGACAGCTTCAGGTACAAAGCGATTGATTCGGAAGGACTTTTTGTTGAGGGTGTGGCAAAAATAACGGTTATTCCGGTGAACGATCCTCCATCAGGCGTTACAGATGTTTTTGTATCTGTTGATGAGGACACTACAGGAACATTTTCTTTTGAGGTGAGAGACATTGATGTTGGAGACTCTCACACTTTTGAAATAGTGTCCAACGCCTTGAATGGAAATGCAGTTTCTAACGGAAAAACTGTGTCTTACACTCCAAACAAGGATTATTTTGGAGAAGACTATTTTGTTTTAAGAATAATAGACTCTGGAGGTTTGTTTGTTGATCAAAGGATAATTGTAGATGTAAATCCTGTTGATGATCCTATAGTAAGGATTGATGATACATACATAGTTGTAGATGAAGACAGTGGTCTTACTTGTCATGAACTTAACATTGTGGATCCTGATGGTCCTCCATTGGATTTTTTTGGTCGACCCGGATCTTACAGTGCAAAAATTCAGTTTATGAAAGATATAGAGATGTTTTTTGATAGAAAGAGTCTCTGTATAATTCCGTTTTTTGATCTTAACGGAGAGTTTTATACAGAGCTTATTGTTAGTGATGGAATAGTAGAAAAAACAGCGAGGGTATATATAACCGTTACACCGGTCAATGACCCTCCTTTGGCATCAGACGTTTCTGTTTTTGCAGAAACAGAAACACAAGTTATTATAACTCCAGAAGTTTCTGATATTGACGAGCAGGACACATATACTGTTGATGTGTCTTTGGCTCCGCAAAACGGAACGGTGTCTGTCTCCTCTGATGGGAAGTCTTTGTTGTATACCTCAAATGCCGAATTTTTAGGGCAGGATGAGTTTGTATACATCGTAACAGACAGCGGAGGAGCAACAGCAACAGCAAAAGCCACTGTAAATGTTACTCCAAAAATATACAATATTGATCCGCTTGTTATAGAAAACAGTAGTGTATTTTGGGTAAAGACGGCAGTTTATCAGAACAAAATAGCTGCATTTTGGGCTGATAAATACATATCAACGGGAGGTTCTTTGAATGTCTCTTTCTCTTACGATGAGGGACAGACATTTGAGCCTTCTGGGTTTGTTGCCAGTGGATTTTATCCGGAATACACATTTGTTGATGATGCAGGCACTGTTTATGTGTTTATGTTCAATGGAAGCTGGCTTATGAGAAATGTCGGCTTCACATCAAACTGGCAGTATGTTGTTGCTCCTTTTGGCATCAAAGGAGCATTTGTTGACGGGCAGGGAATATACGTCACAAACAGTGGAGGTTTTGCTGTCAGCTTTGATGAATCTGCGTCTTGGCAGATAAAAAGCAGACCAGATGAAATTGAACATTACAATTGCAAAAGGAATGCTTTTGGAAAACACAACGGAGTCTTGCATATAATATTTGGATGCCAGACAAGTGGAATACAATATATGTCCTATGACATACAAAATGACATTTTTACTCCTGCTAAAAAAATAGGAGAAAAACTTTCCTACAGCTCCATATGGCATCCTACAAAAGGAAAAATATATCTTTTTGCTTCCTGTTTGCATTATCCATACAGAGACAGCAAAGGAGATATATATGTTTTAAGGTCATGTGATAATGGAGATACATGGGAAAATGTGTTTGTAGCTCCTATAATTTATGGCGACCTTAGTAATTTTGAGCCATTTGTTATTGGAGCTATTGGATATACAAAAATCCCCCATAAAGTTTGGTTTGATACAACAACCGGAAATATACTTGCTTTACAGGAGTCAGAATACAGAAGTGGGTATATGAATTTGGTTGAGTATCAATACGATAGTTTGTCCGGAAATTGGAACAGCCAAGCCGTGAGAAAAACCGACATATTCTCTCCAATGTGGGGAGACATAAGAAGCGGTGCTTTGGATGTTGATATAATTTCCGGCAAAAAACTGTACTTCGTACACAACTACAACGGAAGTTTTGTGTACTCTGAAGTACCCATAAAACCATAAAATAAGCATTGCCCCCGACTATACAGTCGGGGGATTTTTTTAAATTGTTGCTTTGTGCGTAAATTTTAAAATAAAAATCTTAAAAATAAACTTACCTTCAATTTAAAATTCAGGTAATGTTCAAGCATATATGGCGGCTTTAGTTGGAATGTAGTGTATAAATTAAACACCATTTTTAAAAAATAACTCCAACAAACCAAAACAATTAAAACAAAAATAGTTAAAATAAAACACGATCGTGTTTTATTTTAACTATTTTTGTTTTTGAAAATTAAGATTAAAAAACAAAAGGCAAAAGGTAGGTTAATTTGTAATTTGTGCTTGAAGCTAAAAATTACTAATTATTCTTAATTATAAACCCACTCACCCAACTCACGATCGTGAGTTAAATGAGTTAAAAGTTTTTATAAGTAAATTCACTCACCTAACTCACGATCGTGAGTTGGGTGAGTGGATAGGAATGAGAAATAAAGTTTGTGTGTTTTGCAAAAAGTAAAAATCCTAATATTTTGGTACAAATAATGGAATACAAGCCATAACAAAAGACGCATATACATAGAGAGATTCAACAAAACCCAAAAGAAAAGTTTGTAGTTTAATTTAAATAAACTGGCTTATGACTTAAACAAATTCAACGACAAACTGACAAACTGGCTTTTGTGGTACAATACAAAAAGACCGCATCATTCTTTTTAGGACTTATATCACCCATGAAGTTTATTATTAACAGCTACAATCCTGAAAAGTGCAATATGTTATGGACGAGTACATGATATTGACAATGCTATAATATAAATAATATATTTACATATGTAGCTTTAATGCTTTTGTATGTTCTTTAAATGATTATTATTAAGGAGGTAAATCATAATGTCAGAAGATGATCTTGATCATAGCGAATATTACTCAGAGGAGCCTTTGATGTTTCAATTGAGGGAATTTATCGAAGAGAGGCCAGGGGAGGCATATATGTCAAAATCAACTGGTACCGCTGGAAGAGAAGATGACTACGATGACTAATTGATTGCATAATAATTTTAAGGCCCAATATTGCTAATTTATTGGGTCTTTTTTTTATATTCTTTGTATAGACTGTTTTCTAATTCAAGTATTTTTATTTGGTTTCCATGTTTTATTCCTTCTTTTTCTTCTTTTTTTAGCAGGTATATGGCCTTTTTAGATGTTTTTATAGCATCATCCCACATTTTAAGTTTCCCATATATATACGATGCATTTGAAAAATATAAACCCTTATATTTTGCATTAGAGTTTATTGCTTTTTTATAATATGATAAAGCTTTTTTATTATATTTCATTGAATCTTTTGATGTTTCAGCGAGCATTCTAAAAACATTGCCTATGCCGTTATATATACTTGTTTTTTGATTGTTTGTAGATATTTTAAGTAGTTTTTTATATATCTCTAAAGCTTTTTTAAATTTTTTAGTATGCAACAAAAGGTTTGCATAATTTTTTAGAGTTGACCAGTCATTCGGGTTAACTTTTAATATGTCTTTGTATATCTTAGATGATTTTTTAAATAATAAGGCTTTTTTTTAGCGTCGGGTTCTTTTAGCGCTTTTTGATCCAAGTCAAAAGCTTGCAATAATTTTGTATTATTGATTTTTTTAAAGTTTTGTAACATATTTTACGTTGAGATCTTTAAAAATTAAATAGGAGGGTATTATTATGTTATTGATTATCACTAAAAAAGAGGATGCAACAGCTGATTATGTGATTAATAAAATTATACAAAGAGGCATCAAATTTTTTAGGTTAAATTCTGATGAGTTGTATGCTGGATATGTGAAATTACAAATAGATAACAACTTTAATAAATTTATTGTTACACATAATAATTCAGTAGTCAATTTAGGTAGCTTTCAATCCGCTTGGTTAAGAAGAATTGCGAAGCCAAAATTAAGCATACATAATCCAAAGGCGTGTGAGTTTGCAGAGCAAGAATGGGATTTTATTATGCGTTGGCTTGTGGGAGCATTGGACTGTCCTGTGATAGACAAAGAAATTGATTTAATTTTTGGAAGAAACAAAATAAAACAATTACAAATTGCTTCAAAAATTGGGTTTAATATACCAAAAACATTAATAACAAATAACCCTGAAGAAGCAAGAAAGTTTCTTAACGGCTGTCATAAAACAGCAATTAAGGCTTTGTCTGGATATGGTGAAAAGTTATCAAATGGATTTGAAGCAGTATACACTCACATAGTTACTCCAGACATTAAAGCAAAATTTAATTCCATTAAATATTCTCCTGTTATTCTGCAGGAATATATAGAAAAAAAGTTTGAATTAAGAGTTACAATTGTTGGCAAAAGAGTTTTTGCTTGTATGATTGATTCTCAGTCAAGTAGTAAAACAAGCGTTGATTGGCGCAGATACGGTGAAGAGATTTCTCATAGTGAGTACAAATTGGATAATAAGACAACATTTGATCTCCTAAAAATGATGAAATTATTTAATGTGAAATTTGCATCTTTTGATTTAATTATTACCCCAAAAGATGAAATTGTTTTTTTAGAAATGAATCCGGGCAGTCAGTTTGTCTAGATAGAAGAGTTAACCGGTATGCAAATAACAGATGCTTTAATAGATGAATTATTAGAAATTAAAAATTAAAAAAATTTTAAGCGAGTTAACAAACCGCTCTCTTTTTTATCTTTGGATACTCGTATGCTTTAGGTTATATCTTCCATGAAGTTTATTATTAACAACTACAAAGCTGAAAAGTGCAATATGTTATGGACGAGTACATGATATTGACAAAAAAATTTTTTTGTATAAACTGTTATATACAATCTCAAGGTGGTGAGGTTGTGTATTTTTTAAAGAACCTTAAAAACAAAATATAGCAAGAGTCCATTTTTGTTTTTTTATAGTTGCCTTGACTCAAACTTTTCTTAACGAGAGTTTGATCCTGGCTCAGGATGAACGCTGGCGGTGTGGATAAGGCATGCAAGTCGAACGCTGGAGTCTGGATTCTGGTAACTAGCGTCTAGTATTTGGTATAATGATGAAGTTATGAATAATTTTCAAAAACTTCAAGTTTATCAAAGATCAAACAAATTATTTCCTTGTGTGTACAAGATGGTTCGTTCTTGGAAATTTATTGATCAGAAGGAATTAGGTAGCCAAATAATCAGATCTGCTAATTCTATTCATGCAAATGTTACAGAAGGATATAATAAGTCTAAAAAAGAATTTAGGCATTATATATCTAATTCTATTGGTTCTTGTGATGAACTGATAAGTCATCTAAGAGATGCTTTTAATGTTGGCTTAATTGATAAAAGTGAGTATGAACATCTTGTAAATGAGTATATCATTGTTGGTAAACAGCTTACACGCCTTAAACAAAATTTATAATATCTCATTTTAACAATAAAACTAGTAAACTAGTAACTAGAATCCAGACTCCAGAGTGGCAAACGAGCTAGTAACACATTGGTACTTGCCCCAAAGACAGGGATAACTCGCCGAAAGGTGGGCTAATACCTGATAGTCCCAACCTTGTGTTGGGTAAAGCTCCGGCGCTTTGGGAGAGGCCTATGTCCTATCAGCTTGTTGGTGAGGTAATGGCTCACCAAGGCTATGACGGGTAGGGGGTGTGAGAGCATGGCCCCCAGCGATGGAACTGAGACACGGTCCATACTCCTACGGGAGGCCGCAGTCGAGAATATTCCGCAATGGGCGAAAGCCTGACGGAGCGACACCGCGTGGAGGATGAAGCCCTTAGGGGTGTAAACTTCTTTTGTGTGGGACGAAGTTATGACGGTACCACACGAATAAGAGGTTGCTAACTCTGTGCCAGCAGCAGCGGTAATACAGAGACCTCAAGCGTTATCCGGATTTATTGGGCGTAAAGCGTCTGTAGGCGGTTTGTGTTTAGTATCTTTTTGCGCTTAGCTTGTTAAGCTCAAAAAGATACTAGGCTTTTCCAAGTCTGGTGTTAAATCTCGGAGCTCAACTCCGAGGCCGCGCCAGATACTGGCAAACTAGAGAGCAGGAGAGGTGTGTAGAACCTATGGTGTAGGGGTGAAATCCGTTGATATCATAGGGAATACCAAAGGCGAAGGCATCACACTGGCCTGTCTCTGACGCTGAGAGACGAAAGCGTGGGTAGCGAAAAGGATTAGATACCCTTGTAGTCCACGCCGTAAACGATGGATGCTGGCTATTTGAAGTGTCGACCCTTCAAGTGGCGAAGCTAACGCGTTAAGCATCCCGCCTGGGAAGTACGAGCGCAAGCTTAAAACTCAAAGGAATAGACGGGGACTCGCACAAGCAGTGGAGCATGTGGTTTAATTCGACGATAACCGACGAACCTCACCAGGGCTTGAAATCCAGCTGCACGCCCTCCGAAAGGAGGGAAGCCTCCGAGGGTGCTGGACAGGTGCTGCATGGTTGCCGTCAGTTCGTGCCTTGAGGTGTTCCGTTAAGTCGGGTAACGAACGCAACCCTCATTGCCAGTTACAAGTGTCTGGCGAAACTGCCCTCGTTCAGGGGGAGGAAGGAGAGGATGACGTCAAATCAGCATGGCCCTTTGATGCCCTGGGCTACACACGTGCTACAATGGCCGGTACAATGGGTCGCCAAGCCGTAAGGCGGAGCTAATCCCACCAAAGCCGGTCCCAGTTCGGATTGAGGTCTGCAACTCGACCTCATGAAGTTGGAATTGCTAGTAATCGCAGGTCAGCTATACTGCGGTGAATACGTTCTCGAGTCTTGTACTCACCGCCCGTCACACCAAGGGAGCTGGCAACACCCGAAGTCCCAAGAATTAATCGAGGGCCTAAGGTGGGGTCAGTGACAAGGGTGAAGTCGTAACAAGGCATGCGTAGCGGAAGCTGTGCATGGATCACCTCCTTTCTAGGGACGCGCATTGCGCAATAGAATTTCGGACAGCGAGGTGCTGGTCTCTGCCTAATTTTAACTTTTGTTAAAATAAGCAGGGATTGAAATTCTACTCTAGAATGGTCGGCCTTTGCTTTTGCAAAGTATGATGGTTGGCCGAACAACATCTTAAAAATCGGCAACTGTTCTGAAAAAGCAGAACGGGGTTTGAGAAACAAGGCAACTGTAAAAAGACAAAAATGAAAATACACCTCCAAAAAAGGAGGTGTATTTGTTTAGTCTTTATTTTTGCTTGGCTTTGTGTTATATTTTTATATCATGCGCGTGTAGCTCAGTTGGTTAGAGCGCACCTCTGATAAGGGTGAGGTCCCAAGTTCAAGTCTTGGCACGCGCACACTTACAAAACCAGCGCTTATAGCGCTGGTTTTGTTATGTTGGTTATAAAGTTTTTTATTATTTTTGTTGCTATTGGAGTATCTTTTATATTTTTTAAGAAAGCTTCTTTGTTTTTTACATAATCAGGGTACATATCTATTTTAATCAAAACATCTTTGTGTCTTAACTCTGGATGGAATTGGACGCCGTATATATTGTTTTTATGCCGAAAAGAGCTGAATTTGCATTTTTCTCCTCCGTTTGCAAGCAAAACAGAGTCTTTTGGCAGGTTTGTTAAGGAGTCTTTGTGTGCATATTGGGCTTCAAAGTTATTTGGTAGTCCGTCAAATAGACGGTCTTTTTTTGCTTCATCAAGAAGGTTTATTTTATGAGTTCCTGCTTTTGCCTGGGAAGCATCTTTTTTTACTTCGCTTTCAAGGAAATATCCTAGTGTTTGGTGTCCAAAACAGACTCCTAGTGTTGGAATGTCGTTTTCTATTATAAAATTTATTGTTGGTTCTATATTTTTTAAAAGAGTGTGGAATTGCTCTTGCTTTTTTTCTTCTTTGTTTCCAGAAAAATAAAACTCTCCTGACCCTCCAAGTATTATTGCATGGTATTTTTCCAGTATTTTTTTAGGCTTATCCCAAGGAATGTCATCGTCCAGAGAATTTATGGCATCAAGAGAAGATTTATCATCTTGGCAAAATCTAAAAAAGCACTCCCTTTCATGGGGGGCTGATTTGTCTGTCCTAAATTGTATCAGAAGTATTTTTTTCATTTTCCAAAGATTTTATATTATCATATTTACAAAAAAAATAAAGGGCTTGCGTTTGCAAGCCCTTTTTGTTAATAGCAGAACCTTTCCATAAGTCCTGCTGTTGATTTTTTATTAAATATTTTTTCTGCCAAAAAGGCGGGAGATTTTTTGGGATTTTCTAACCTTTCTTTGAAGTCTTTTAGATAAACTTCTTCATTTTTGTTTCTTTTTTGGAGTCCTTTTTCTGATATTTCAAGGACTTGCCAAGAAATATCAGATAATGGGATTTTTTCTACACAAGCAAAAGGACCATCTTTTATTGCTTGCATATAGGCTTTTTTCCAAAAGTCCCATGGCTTTGAGCGAGCAAGAGATTCAACCTCTTGCCAGTTGTGCATAAGGCCTATATTTAATGCATGCACAGCGCCTTGTGCCCAAGGGGGCTGTTGGCAACACATTCTTGATTCTATTGTTCCTTGAGGGTTTGGCCTTACGCAAAGCCACAAAGTTCCCATATGGACTTTAAGGTGCCTTTTTATAGTTTGTATGTCTTTTGTCCCTGTATCTTTCAAAAAACTCCCAAATGTTCCACGATATTTTTTAAAAGAAAGATCTCCTTCTTTTTCTTTGTACAAAAACATTCCCTGCTCAAGGCAGTATCTGGCAAAGTCTTTTATGTCAAAAAAAGGATTTTTTGGCATTCCTACTCTTTGGCTCATTTTAAATGTATGGTACACATGTTCTCTTGAGCATGCGTATTCAGATATTTTGTTTTGTTGGACTTTTGAGTTTGCCGTAATTGATATTACGGGCCCTGATACTGCCATAATAGCATTTAGCGCCCTTATCATATTTTTTGCTTCAAAGACCATATGAGTTTGGCTTGAGGCAGTAGTTGTTATAATATCAATTTCTGGAAACAGAACTTCTCGTATTTTTTTGTATCTACCCTTTTTTTGCCATTTGATTTGCTCTGGCAATACATTTGGCATAATTCCAAGTCCAAGTATTTTTTGGTTGGTTGCAAGACATGCATCTTGCACTTTCCCCAGAACCCTTTTCAGATGTGTTTCTATATCATGGATAGACTCGCACGGAGGCAGATTTATTTCTATTGTGTTTGCTCCAGCGTCCGATCCTATTGGAATGCTATAAAAATCTTCTTTTACGGCAACAACAACATCTGTGTCAGGATCCGTCTCAACTTCAAGTCCTTGAGATTCAAAGAAGTCAAATACTTCTTCTGTGCTTCCCAGAGCTCCATTTTCTTTTATCAGCAGATATTCTTCTTCTGTGCCAACAAGCCCTAGAGGTTCATGCTGGCTGAATATTTGAATAAGGGCCTCTGTAACCATTTCTGTCAGATAGTCAGTTTTCATTGGTTCTCCTTTTTTAGGTTAGGTTGTATTTTAATGTAAATGTGCTGTTTTATTGTTTATTATAAAAATAAAATTATGTCAATCACTAATTTTTAAAAACTACAAAAACTACAAAAATTTTAGTTAAAATAAAACACGATCGTGTTTTATTTTAACTATTTTGGTTTTAGATTTGATTTTGTTAATTTGATATTTTAAATTTTATCTAACTAAATATTGATATGAAGCAAAGTATTTGTTAGTATGTAAACTTAATTATTTTAAAATTTATATGATAGTTTCAATAATAAACGATTGCAAAGATGAAAATGCAAAAGGAAGGCAAGTTGCAAGAGCAGGGTCTTTGTTTTTGAGTCCTGTAAATTTTGTTAGTGTAAAAAATGACATTGAAGCTTCAGGAAATCTTGTGGATTTGCTTGATGCTTATCAGGATAACAAAGGGGTTATATTGTTAAATGTTGCTCCAAGAAATGGAAAAGCAAAAAAGTGGAAAAATGGAACTCCTTTTGGATATTTTTACTTTAAAAATGTTCTTATTGTATCTTCAGTTGATGGTTTTTGTTTGTCTTTGGCAAAAAAGTTTGAACTTTTTGAAAAAAT
Source organism: Candidatus Azambacteria bacterium (assembly GCA_027048495.1). Classification (GTDB taxonomy): domain Bacteria; phylum Patescibacteriota; class Minisyncoccia; order GWC2-36-17; family M10-OD1-4; genus JALTWS01. Next base: position 20,206 of record JALTWS010000046.1, on the reverse strand, counting down.
AAATGTTATTGACTTTAAAAAAGCTGTTTTTGAAATGTCAGAAAAAGGTTTTTTAAGCAAAGAAACAGAAAAATATCTTTTAAAAACACAATTTAGAAGTTATGAGTTTTTACCACTGGTTGCATCTTATTTGTTAAAAAATGAAAAAATAGCATCTTTTCAAATGCCAGCAAGCGATATTGAGGACATGAAAAAAAATATTTGGTGGATAGATAACTTTGGAAATTGCAAAACAAGTATTTTAAAAGAAGATGTTGACTTATCTGACGGGTTTTTTCATACTAAAAAAGGCAGTTTTAAATTTTTTGAAAGTTTAAAAGATGTTCCGGACGGACAAAGCGCTGTTGTTGTTGGAAGCTCTGGAATGTCAAAAAAAAGATTTTTGGAAATAGTAGTTCAAGGCGGAAGCGCGCAAAAAGAATTTGGCTTTGAAGTTTCTGATATAATAATTGACTGATGAGCGTGAAAATAAAATCTGCAAAATTTATAAAAGGGATAATCGGAACCAATCCGATTTTAAAAGATTCAAAAAGTCAAATTGCTTTTGTGGGCAGGTCAAATGTTGGAAAATCAACCTTGATAAACTCTATTTTAGAAAGAAAAAACCTTGTTAAATCAAGTGCAACTCCAGGAAAAACAAGACAAATAAACTTTTTTTTGGTAAATGACGCAGTTTATTTTGTTGATCTGCCCGGTTATGGGTATGCAAAACTGTCTCAAAAAACAAGCGAAAAATTAAGAAAGCTTATTTTATGGTATTTTACTTCAAAAGAGGCTATGCCCAAATTGGTTGTTTTGATAATTGATGCAAAAGTTGGACCTACCGAGCTTGATTTTCAAATGCTGGATATTTTAAAGCAAGAGGGATATTCTGTGTTAGTTGCGGCAAACAAGATAGATAAGCTTAAGAAAACGGAAATTAAAGCAAAAATTGAAAAAATAAAAAGCAACTTTTATGAAAATTTACTGCCAGTTTCTGCAAAAAACAAGCAAAATGTTGATAAGTTAAGGCAGATGATATTTGATTTTGTTATCCACAAATGATTTATATTATTTGTTTTAAATGTTATAATAATTAAGTAAAAAGAAAATATAATGCTTTGAGCGTTTTTAGGTCGTCGTTTGAAGCAATTTTCTAAATAATTAATAATTAATTTAAAAAATATGGAAAATTCTTTTTATAGCATTTCAGAGTTTTTATCTACAACTTTACCCTCTATGGGTGTTAGTTTAATTGAGTTTTTAGGCCAGCTGATATTGGCTGTTATTTTGTTTTCTTTGTTTTGGATTGTTGGAGTTGCTTTGGGCAAGCTTGTTGCAGATGGAGTTAAGTCTTTAAATGTTGACTCTTTGCTTGCAAAAGTTGGGGCAGATAAAGCCGCTCAAAGAGCAGGAATAACACTAAACTCAGGAGCATTTTTGGGAGGTCTGGTTAAATGGTTTTTGATTATTTCTGGACTTTTGGTTGCGGCAAATGTGCTTAACCTTACTCAAGTAAGCTCATTTTTAGAAAGTATTTTGCTTTATATTCCAAACATAATTGTTGCGGCTATTATTTTAATAGCTGGAGTCATAGTGGCTGATTTTGTTGCAAGAGTTGTAGCCTCTTCCATATCAGCGGCTGGACTTAAGTCAGCTCCTTTTGTAAGCAAAGTTGCAAAATGGTCTGTATTTATATTTGCCTTTATTGCTGCTTTGGATCAACTTCAAATTGCCCAAACCTTTATAAATACTCTTTATATAGGTTTGGTAGCTATGATCTCTATTGCTGGTGGTTTGGCGTTTGGTCTTGGAGGAAAAGAGCATGCTTCTGAGTTTATAGCAAAAATCAAAAGGGACATCTCAGAAAAAGAATAGTTTTTTATAAAAAGCATTTTTGCAAAAAGCGCTTTTTAAGCGCTTTTTGCATTTGTGGGCTTAATTTTTTTGTTGTTGACAACAATATTTTTGTGTATATAATATAATTAGCACTCCTAAATAAAGAGTGCTAATTATAAAAGCATTGTAATATAAATAATAATTAACATTTATAAATATATGAAACTACAACCTTTATCAGATAACATTGTTGTTCTTCCTCAAAAGCAGGAAGAAAAAACAAAATCTGGTATAATCTTGCCAGATTCTATCTCCAAAGAAAAACCTCAAATAGGCGAGGTTATCTCTGTTGGTCCTGGCAAGCTTTTACAGGACGGAAAAAGGCAACAGATGCAAGTAAAAAAGGGAGATAAAGTTTTATTTTCAAAATACTCTCCTCAAGAGATAAAAATTGATGATAAAGAATATTATATTTTAAGAGAAGATGATGTTTTGGCTATAATAAATTAATTTTTAGCTTGCTGGCAATTTAATTTGCTTAATTAAGCAAATTAAAAAGTTGGCAGGTTTTTGAAAAATGGCAAAAAAAATTATTTTTAACGAAGAAGCAAGGCAAGCTATTAAACAAGGAGTGGATAAGCTTGCAAACACTGTTAAGGTAACCTTAGGTCCGAAAGGTTCTAATGTTGTTTTGGACAAAGGATTGGGAGCTCCTACTGTTATAAATGATGGAGTGACAATAGCAAAAGAGATTGAGCTTGAGGATAAAGTTGAAAACATAGGAGCTTCTTTGGTTAAGGAGGTTTCTATAAAAACTAATGATGTTGCAGGAGACGGAACAACAACAGCTACTGTTTTGGCACAAGCTATAATTAACGAAGGTTTCAGAAATGTCACTGCTGGTGCAAGCCCTATTATGATCAACAGAGGGCTTAACAAGGCGTCTTCTGAAGTTGTAAAAAGCTTGCATAAAATGGCAAAGCAGATTTCAAAAAAAGAAGAAATTGCGCAAGTTGCTACCATATCTGCACAAGATCCTGAGGTTGGAAACTTAATAGCAGATGTTATTGATGAAGTTGGAAAAGATGGGGTTGTAACTGTTGAAGATGCTCAAACTATAGGTCTGTCAAAAGAAATAGTAAAAGGAATGCAGTTTGACAGAGGATATGTGTCTCCTTATATGGTTACAAATCCAGACAGAATGGAAGCTGTATACGAAGATGTAAAAGTGCTTATTACAGACCAAAAAATTTCTGCTGTTTCTGATATAGTGCCTACTTTGGAGGCGCTTGCAAAAGCAGGATCAAAGGAACTGGTTATAATAGCAGATGATATAGAAGGAGAAGCGCTTGCAACTTTAGTTGTAAACAAACTAAGAGGAGTATTTAACACAGTTGCTGTTAAAGCTCCTGGATTTGGAGACAGGAAAAAAGAGATGTTAGAGGATATAGCTGTGCTTACCGGAGGAACTGTCATATCAGAAGATAAGGGGCTAACATTGGAAAAAGTCCAGCTAAACATGCTTGGAGAGGCAGGCAAATTTATAGCAGGGAAGGACAACTCTACTATTGTTGACGGAAAAGGTAAAAAGTCTGACATTGAACAAAGGATAGCTCAGATTAAAAACCAGCTAGAATCAACAGATTCAGAATTTGATAGGGAGAAGTTACAGGAAAGGCTTGCAAAACTTTCTGGAGGGGTTGCTGTGATAAAAGTTGGTGCGGCAACTGAAGTTGAGCAAAAAGAAAAAAAGGCAAGAATAGAAGATGCTGTTTCTGCAACAAAAGCGGCAATAGAAGAAGGAATAGTTCCGGGAGGAGGAGTTGCGCTAATAAGAGCAAGCGAGTCTTTGGATAAAATAAAAGCAAGCGGAGAAGAGAAAGTTGGAATTGATATTTTAAAAAGAGCGCTTGAGGAGCCTTTAAGGCAAATTGCAAAAAATGCAGGATATGACAGCCCTGTTGTTGTTGCAGAGGTGAGAAAAAGAAAAGAATCAGATGGCTTTAATGCAGCCACCGGAGAATATGAAGATTTAGTAAAAGCTGGAGTTATAGATCCAACAAAGGTTACAAGATCAGCTTTGCAAAACGCTGTTTCTATTGCTTCAATGTTTTTGACAACGGAGGCAGTTGTCGCTGATATACCTGAAGACAAAAACAATTCACAAGGAGGAATGCCTCAGATGCCTCCAATGTACTAAAATTTAAAAAAACACCTCCCGATTTTTTCGGGAGGTGTTTTGTTCTGTGCAGTCCCTTGCATTTTTTGTTATTTATGATATTATTTTCCTATCTTTTTAATTAATTAGCGCCGTCGTTTTTTGGTTTTTAGCCAAAAACGCTTAATGGCAACGGCAAATAAATTCATTATGGAAGAGAAAAACCAAAATCAAAATAATCTTTTAGACCAGCTTTTAGATGCTGGAGTGCACTTGGGACGCAAAAAGTCTGTATGCCATCCTAAAATGAAGCCTTTTGTGTTTACTACAAGGCAAAACATAAGCATTATAAATGTAGATAAAACTGCACAAAAGATGCAAGAAGCGGCAGAATTTTTAAAAGGCGTAGCATCAAAAGGAGGAACTATACTTTTTGTTGCTGTTGCTATGCCTGCAAAGCCTTTGGTTAAGCAGTTGGCAGAAGGCCTAAATATGCCGTATGTTTCTGAAAGATGGATAGGAGGGACATTAACAAACTTCAATGTTATATCAAAAAGAATTCAATACTTTTTAAAGCAGGAAGAAAAAAAAGCAAAAGGCGAGTTTGAAAAGTACACAAAAAAAGAACAGTTAGATATGGAAGAAGAATTAAAAGATTTGGAAAAAAAGATGGGAGGCATAAAAACTCTTACTAAACATCCCGATGTTATATTTCTTGTAGACGCTCAAGAGCATTCAACTGCGGTAAGAGAAGCAAATAAAGTTGGCATTCCAATGGTTGGCATATTAAATACAAATTCAGATCCAGAAGCTGTTACCTACCCAATACCGGCAAATGATAAGTCTGTAAAATCTTTGAAATTTATTTTAGACTATATTGAAAAGTCAATTAAAGAAGGATTATCTACTAAATAAAACAAACATAAGTAATAAATAAAAAAATGGCAGATTTAAAACAAATACAAAAACTAAGAGAACAAACTTCTGCTTCAATGTCTGATGTTAAAAAAGCTTTAGATGAAGCTGGCGGAGATGAAAAAAAAGCGCTTGAAATTTTAAAAGAGCGTGGTAAGCTTATAGCAGAAAAAAAGTCACAAAGAGAAGCAAACGACGGGCTTGTGTTTGCTTATGTGCATCAAAACGGAAAAATAGGAGTTTTGCTTGAGCTTAATTGTGAAACAGATTTTGTTGCAAAAACAGAGGAGTTCAATGCCCTAGGAAAAGATATTTGCATGCATATTGCGGCAATGAATCCGCAAAGCAAAGAAGAGCTTTTAGAGCAACCTTTTATAAAAGATCAGGAAAAAAAGGTTTCTGAGCTTTTGACTGATGTTGTAGCAAAAGTTGGCGAAAATATTACTGTAGGAAATTTTATTCGTTACGAAATTTAAAATGTTAAATATTGTTTTGCCAATTTTATCGGTTTTGAGTTTTATTGCCGGATTTTATATAATTTTTAAAAAGATTCCGGTTATTAAAAATATACCACCAGAGTCTGTTCAAAACAGAGAAACTTTTTTTGCTTTTTTAAAAAGAATTTTAAAGTCAGCAATATCTGTTTTTCACCCGAAAAAAATAAAGATGTATACTTTGATAGTTGTTGAGAAGATATTATCCAGATTTAAACTTACAACACTGAAGATTCACAAGACAATAGAATTGCTTTCAAAAGATATAAAAAGAAAGTCACAGCAGGAGAAATGGGAAAATCAGTGGTTCAGTTACAAAAATAAAGACAAAAACAAAAAATAAAAAACTTAAATGTTGTTTGTAAATTCAATGCCTTTGCTTGGGCCGCCCTAGCTCAGTTGGTAGAGCAACCGCCTTGTAAGCGGTAGGTCATCAGTTCGAGTCTGATGGGCGGCTCCAGCAAAGGCATTGAATGCTAAATCAAGAATTTTGCTGTTTTTAGCGAAATGTTGGTAGGTTTACAAAGACTTCCAAAGAGCGTGGTTGGCAGAGTGGTCAAATGCATCGGACTGTAAATCCGACGCCCTTGTGGCTACGGGGGTTCGAATCCCTCACCACGCACCATCTTTGCCAAGGTAGCTCAGTTGGTAGAGCACACCCATGGTAAGGGTGAGGTCCCGGGTTCAATCCCCGGTCTTGGCTCACTTAAAAAAGTGGCAGGCCAGTTGGTTTTGGCTTTATAATAATTAGCAAAAACAATATGTCGCAAGATACACTAATAAAGCTAAGATGTGAGGAGTGCAAAAATATAAATTACTGGACAACAAAAAATAAAAAAACCAATCAAAATAAACTTGAGCTAAAAAAGTTTTGTAAAAAATGCAGGTCTCACAAATTACACAAAGAAGTTAAAAAATAACACCATCAAAAAGGCCTGATTGCAAATAAAGGCCTTTTTGTATATACTTTGAAAGTGGTAGAATAAATTTGTAAAGTTAGCTTAATTGCTTTTTAACAAGGGTCCGTCGGTTAATTGGTAAACCACTGGTCTCCAAAACCAGGACTGCAGGTTCAAATCCTGCCGGACTCGCCGATTTTAATCCAAAAGCAAGGAGGGTGCAATATGAAAGAAGAAGATGTTTGTATATGTACTGATGAGTGTGATTGTCAAAACCCGGATCCTGATGATGGGGTTGCTCTTTTAAGCAATGAATGTCCAATTCATAACTTGTTTCCTTCTCCAGATCCAAAATGCAAAGCAAAAAAACATAAACATGCTTTATAATTTTCCGCGCTACTGTGGCGCGGGTTTTTTCTTTGTGATATTATAAGCATTATGAAAAAATACAAATACATAATAATAGGCTCGGGAATAGCCGGAACCACAGCGGCAGAAACCATAAGAGAAAAAGATAAAAAAGGTTCTTTGGCTATTTTAGGAAATGAAAAATACCCCTTGTATTCAAGGGTTCTTTTGCCAAACTATATAAAAGATATAGTGCCAAGAGAAAAAGTTTTTTTACGAGATGAAAATTTTTATAGACAAAAAAATATAGATACTTTTTTTGGCTGTGAAGTTAAAAGTATAGACACAAAAAATAAAATTGTTTTTTCAGAAAACGAATATGAATTTAGTTATGAAAAGCTTTTGATTGCATCAGGCGGAAGGGTTAACAAAATGCAAATTGAGGGAATTGATGATGAAGATCTTTGCTATTTTCAAACAATAGACGATGCGGACAAAATCAAAGAAAAAATGAAAAACTCAAAAAAAGCTTTGGTTTTGGGTTCTAGTTTTATAGCTTTGGAGCTTGCTCAAGCATTTTCTAAAAACAAAATGAAAGTCGGAATGTTTATAAGAGGTGATAGGTTTTGGAAAAATATTTTTGATCAAGAGTCTAGCAATATACTGGTAGACAATCTTAAAAAACATGATATATCATTGTTTTTTAAAGAAGAGATAAAAAAAGTAAAAGACAAAAAAGCAATTTCAAAAAATGGAGCTGAGTTTGAGTTTGATATTTTGGGTGTTGGAGTTGGAATAAAAAGAAATTTAGAGTTTGCAGAAAAATCTGGTATAAAGATAAAAAACGGAATACTGGCAGACCAATATTTAAAAACAAATATAGATGATATCTATTCTGCTGGTGATGTTGTTGAATTTTATGATGTTATAACCGAAAAATATCAAATGTTTGGCAACTGGCCGGCGGCGTTTTTGCAGGGCAAAATTGCAGGGCTTAATATGGTAGGGGAAAAAACAGTTTGCAGGCATGTTTCCGGGTATAATATAATAAGCTTTGGGGTTAATGTGTCTTTTTTGGGGGATGTTACAAAAGATGAAAATACAGTTGTTGTAAAAAGAGGAGATCCAAGTACACAGGAGTACAGCCAGCTTTTTTTAAGGGACGGAAAACTAGTTGGCGCAACTCAGATAAATATGAACAAAGAAAAAGGATTTTTAACTATGCTTATAGATAAAAAAATTGACTTATCTGGTAAAATAGATAAATTAAAAGATAGTAATTTTGAATTGAAAAAATTAATTATTAATTAATATAAAAATATGTATCAAGCAAAAAATTATGAAAATTTAATAGGAATGGAAGGCTTCTCAGAAGAGCTTTTAAAAAATCATTTTAAGCTTTATGAGGGCTATGTTGCAAATGTCAACAAGGTTTCTGACCTTTTAAAAGAACTGGATAAAGCTACTCCACAGTATGCAGAACTGAAAAGAAGATTCGGCTGGGAGTTCAATGGAATGCGTTTGCATGAGCTTTATTTTTCAAATCTCAGCAAAGAAAAAAGCAATCCAAGCCAAAATTTAAGCGAGAAGATTTCAGAAGAATTTGGGTCTTTTGAAAATTTTAAGTCTGATTTTTTGGCAACAGGGGCGATGAGAGGTATAGGCTGGGTCATATTGTGTTCTGATAAGCAATCAGGAAGGCTTTTTAATGTATGGATAAACGAGCATGATCTTGGATACCTTGCAGGAGCTGATCCGCTTTTGGTTATGGATGTTTTTGAACATGCTTTTGTGATTGACTATGGTATGGACAGAAAAAGTTATCTGGAAGCTTTTTTTGCAAATATTAACTGGGAAGAAGTTTCAAGAAGATTAAATCAATGAAAGAAAATTTTATATTTTTTGGGATTATCTTTGCTGTGCTTTTGTCTTTTTTTGTTTTAAAAGATGGTCTTGTCAGCACTTTTCAAATAAAAAAAAGCGACAATATATCAACTTTAAAAAATAAGGAAGATGAAAGCATAAAAGAAGATAAAAAAATTGAAAAAAAGTTAAATGTTGTTAATGAAAATGCGAAAAATCCTGTTAAAAAAGTTGATACTCCTGATGTTTTAAAAGCGATTTATGCCACAATGTGGAGCATAAACTCAAGCAAAAAAAGAAGCTATCTTTATGATGTTTTAAACAAAACAGAATTAAACAGCATAGTTATAGATGTGAAAGATTCTTCGGGTAAACTTGCTTTTGATAATGTGAAATCTCTTGAAAAAGTATTGTCTGAACTTTCAGAGATGAATGTTTACAAAATAGCAAGAATTGCTGTTTTTCAGGATAGTGAAATTGCAAAGACAAACCCAAAAATTGTTTTAAAAACAAAAGACGGCAAAATTTGGAGAGACAAAAAAGGCTATGCTTGGGCTGATCCCGCTTCAAAAGAGGCGTGGGACTATGTAATATCAATTTCAAAAAAAGCAATAGATATTGGCTTTGATGAGATAAACTATGACTATATAAGATTTCCTACTGACGGAGATTTGGATAACATAGTGTATCCTTTTTGGGATGGCAAGGAACAAAAAAGTGAAGTTATAAGAAAATTCAGCGAATATTCTAAAAATGAACTGAAAAAACACGATCCTAATGTTAAGTTATCTATGGATATTTTTGGCTATACCTTTTTAAGGGGAGATGGTCTTGGGATAGGGCAGAAGCTTTATTTGTTAATTGATAATTTTGATTATGTATATCCTATGGTCTATCCATCTCATTACGGGGCGGGAAATTTTGGATTTTCAAATCCAGCAGACTATCCTTATGAAGTGGTTAACTTGACTTTAAAACAAGGCTTAGATTCTTTGGGTGAAAAAAAACAAGAAGCAAAACAAAAGATAAGGCCTTGGATTCAAGTCTTTGATCTTGGAGCAAAATATACCCCAGATATGATAAAAGCTCAGATAGAAGCAGTATATGATGTTTTAGGAAAAGAAAATACTGGTTGGCTTATGTGGTCGCCTTCAAACAATTATGACAAAGTATTGGAAATAGAGCTGTAAATGTGATAAAATACTTTCATATTAAAAATTAACTAATTAACTTAAGTCCGAAATACGAAGTCTAAAATACGAAATTTTCGTATTGTAGATATTCGTTTTGGGTTTATAAAATTATGGCAAAAGTAGTTATATATTCAACGCCAACTTGTGTTTATTGCAAAATGGCAAAAGATTTTTTAACGGAGCACAATATTGAGTTTGAAGATCATAATGTTGCAGAAGACGAACAAGCAAGAGCAGAAATGGTTGAAAAGTCAGGACAGATGGGTGTGCCTGTTATTTTTATTGATGATGAGATGATGATCGGTTTTGACGAAGCAAGAATGAGAGAATTATTAAATCTATAAGTATGTATGATGTTTTAATAATAGGAGGAGGAGCTTCTGGATTTACAGCAGCAATTTATTCAGCTAGAAAAAAGCTGAAGGTTATTGTATTGGAATATGAGCAAGGGGGACAGACAGCTTTACAGCCTGAGATTTGGAATTATCCCGGGTATACTGGACTTGACGGAGCAAAGCTTATGCAAACGATGAAAAAACAGGCAACTGATTTTGGAGCAGAAACCAAAAACTTTGTTGTTGAAAAAATATATTCAGAGAAAGGAGATGATGGGCATGAAATTTTTGTGGTGGAGGATAAAAACGGAAATCAAATAAAAGCAAAATCAGTAATAATAGCAACAGGAGCCAAGCCAAGAAAGTTAGGAGTTCCGGGAGAGGAGGAATTTTATAATAAAGGTGTTACATATTGCGCAACTTGTGATGCGCCTTTGTTTGGCGGAAAAAAAGTTGCAGTTGTTGGCGCAGGAAACACCGGGCTTGATGCGGCTTTGCAACTTACCAAGTATGCAGAAAAAATATATGTTTTGGTAAGAAGCAGTGTCAAAGGTGATCCAGTAACTTACGATAAGCTGAAAAAAGATCCGAAAGTTGAATTTATTTTTGGAGTGGAAACTCAAGAGATAAAAGGAGATAAATTTGTTACTTCTTTGGTTTACAAAGACAAAGAATCAAAACAAACAAAAGAACTGGAAGTTTCTGGGGTTTTTGTTTCCATAGGCTCAATACCAAATTCAGACTTTTTGGGAGATTTTTGCGAGAAAAACCAATACGGACAAATAGTGATAAACCCAAAAACAAACGCAACTTCAAGACCAGGGGTTTTTGCCGCAGGAGATGTAACAGACATAGAAGAAAGGCAGGCTATTATCGCAGCAGGCGAGGGAGCAAAGGCGGCGTTGCAATGCTACAAATGGCTAAAATCCAACCACTGATAAAACTTCTAAATTTAGCGCATCTCTTGCTAAAAAATTATCGCTTGTCTCGCCGTGTCTTCAAATACGACTCGTCGTCGCTCTAACTTTTTAGCTGCGACCTGCACTCAAATTTAGAAGTTTTATATTGCATGGGAATTTTAAATTTAAGTATTCATTTTTTAAAAATTTTATCTATAGAGTGGTGTTAAAATTAAAAACTTTTTATAACTCAATTTATTTCACAGCTTTTGCCTCGGTCTGCATTTAAAATTGAAAGTTTTAAAATTTTTAAGTTTTATTAAAATTAATTAAGGAGGTAGACTTCTAAATTAGGTATGAAAAATATAAAGCCTACAAAAAAAGAGATAAGAGATTTTCTAAAGAAACAACAAAGCCTGCAATTTTACAAAAAGACCCAAAAAGCATTTGAAGATGTTTTTCTGTCTATGTCAAAAAAAGATTTTAAGGATTTGACCAAAGATCTATGCATAGTTGCTTTACATGAAGGAGTTTTGGGGCAGATGATGCATTTTGAAGTTTCGGGACATAAAGTAAAAATAATTCAACTCACAATTCCAAATAGTATTCCCATTGATGTTTTAAAGTTTGTTATTGCGCATGAGCTTGGGCACGCAACTCAGAGTAGAAACTGGAAAAAATCAGATGGTAATAAACTTGAAGTTGATGCGGACAAAAAAGCAGAAGAATGGGGTTTTAAAAGGACAAAAAAGATAGATGATTACATAAAAAAGAAGTGGAAAAAACCATACAAATGCTAATTTTATTTAAAGGTATTTGGGGGTCCGACCCCTAAATTTTATAAAAGAAAAAAGCCCCGTTTTTCGGGGCTTTTATTTTGGGTTTAAAAAGATCCTAAAACAAAATATCCAAACAAAAAAGAAATTATTGCTATTAGTGTTAGTGTTTGTCATTTTTTCATTTTCAGCCTCTTTTGATTTTTACATTTTTATTGTTAGCATTACGTATTTTTTGCATTTGCAATTGTAATTATTAGGTGAGGAAGCTTTTCCTTCTTTAAGTCTAACTTTGTAACGATTAGGTTGTCGACAATCCTCACACAAATGTCGCACCAAAGAATATTCTCTTCCACAGCAAGGACAGTGTTTAACTGTTTCCATTTCTAACCCCCTTTTATTTTGAAATGTTAAAGTGCAATGTCTTCTTTAGAATACTATAAAATAAATATTTGTCAATAAAAAAAGAGATGTGGTATTATGTAATTACTTATAATTAAACTTTAAATAGTAAAAATATGGCAAAAAAAATAGCGATAAACGGCTTTGGAAGGATAGGTCGACAGTTTTTAAAAGTAGCTTTTCAAAAAGAGGAGTTGGATATTGTTGCTATAAACGATTTGGGAGATCCAGATAATTTAGCTTATCTTTTAAAGTATGATTCTGCCCAAAAAAGGTGGGATGCAGAAATTTCAGTTGAGCGAGATGCGGAACAGACATTTTTGGTAGTAAATGGCAAAAAAATAAGATTTGTTTCAGAGAGGGAGCCTGCAAATTTACCATGGAAAGCTTTGGAGATTGATATTGTTGTTGAATCAACCGGATTTTTTACAAAATACGAAGACGCAAAAGCGCATATTGATGCTGGAGCAAAAAGAGTTGTAATTTCTGCACCCGGAAAAGGAGATGAAGGCATTGGGCAGACTATCCTTATGGGGATAAACAACGATAAATTAAATGCATGCCTTGTTTCTTCAAACGGATCTTGCACAACAAACGCAACTTCTCCTGTAGCACAGATAATGTCTGAAACCGTAGGAGTTAAAAAAGCATTTTTAAATACAATTCATGGCTATACTGCAACACAAAAAATTGTGGATGGTCCGGACGCAAAAGACTGGAGAAGAGGAAGGGCGGCAGCGCAAAATATTATACCTTCAACAACAGGAGCGGCAATTTCTGTAACAAAAGCAGTAAATGAACTTGAAGGAAAATTTGACGGAATTGCAATGCGTGTTCCGGTGGTTACTGGCTCAATTGCTGACTTTACATTTTTGGCAAAAAGAGAGACTTCTGTTGATGAGTTGCGGGAAATTTTTAAAAACGCGGCAAAAGAAGAAAGATGGCAGGGAATTTTTACAACAACAGATGAGCAACTTGTGTCTTCAGATATAATAGGCACTCCGTATGCATCCATAGTTGATCTTTCTTTTATAAAAGTAGTTGATGGAGATTTGGTAAAAATTCTAGCTTGGTATGACAACGAAATGGGATATACTTATTCTCTTGTTAAGCATGTTGTAGAGGCATCTAAGTTAGTTTAATTTCATGAAAATATATTTTGCATCAGACCATTCGGGGCTTGATAAAAAACTATGGGTAATAAAAAAAATATTGATATAAATGAGTTTATAGAAAAAAGAAGCGACATTTGCTGGTATGTTAAGGATAGGAAAAAACTTTCAGAGGATGCCATTGTTGAAGCTGTTTTAAATTATGGTGATTGGGATGATGTTAAAAAGATTATTGAGATATTGGGAATGAAAAAAACAGCTTCTATATTTGAAAAAACAGCTTCTAAAAAAAGGTGTAATTATAATAAAAAAACAAAAAACTATTTTAAACTTTATTTTCAAAGGCATGCACGATGAGGTTCTTACAGAAAAACAAAAAGAGATTCTTCCTCTTTTGAAAAAATATTCTGATAATTTTGGTCTTGTTGGAGGAACAGCTATTGCTTTGCATATCGGGCACAGAGAATCTATAGATTTTGATCTTTTTTCTTGCAATGAATTTGAAAATGACAATATAAGAAGGATAATAGTATCATCAGGAGAAAAAATAAAAAGAGTTATAAGAGATGAAAAAGATGAATTCTCTTTTATTTTAAACGATGTTCAAATGACTTTTTTTCATTATCCGTTTAAAATATCTTTTGAAGATGATTTTGATGGTTTTATTAAAACTCCAAATTTACTAACACTAGCGGCTATGAAAGCTTATGCTTTGGGAAGAAGAGTAAAATGGAAAGATTATGTTGATCTTTATTTTATTTTAAAAAATTATCATAGTATAGATGAAATATCCAAAAAAGCAAGAGAAATATTTGAAGGTGAATTTAATGAAAAAACATTCAGAGAACAGCTTGTATATTTTGAAGATATTGATTATTCAGAAGAGATTATTTACAAAAAAGGTTACGAAACTTCTGTTGAAGATATAAAAAAGTCTTTAATAGATTTTAGCACTTCATAATAAGTTATAAGGCAGCTTTATGAAAATATATTTTGCATCAGACCATGCGGGGTTTGAGCTTAAAGAAAAGTTAAAAGAATTTTTAAAAGGCGAGGGCTACGATATAGAGGGTTGTGGTGATTTTGTGTATGATGAGCAGGACGATTATCCGGATTTTATTTTAAAAGCGGCACAAGCAGTAGCAAAAGATAAAGGTTCAAAAGGAATAATTTTGGGAGGTTCAGGCCAAGGAGAAGCGATAGCGGCAAACAAAGTAAATGGAATAAGGGCTGTTGTTTATTATGGTGGTTCGGAGGATATTGTTAGGCTTTCCCGGGAACACAATAACGCAAATATACTTTCTTTGGGTGCTAGATTTTTAAGTGAAGAGGAAGCCAAAAGGGCAGTTTTGCTTTGGCTTAAAACTCCTTTTTCTGAAGAAGAGAGACACAAAAGAAGAATACAGAAAATATCTGAATTTGAAAGCAACAGATAATATTTGTTGATGTAAAACAAGGGAAAATTTTTTGAAATAACCGTCTTGGCCAGCTCCAAGCGAGGAGTCAGTCTTTAGAGCTCTTGGCAAAAAAATATTTTGGAAACCAATCTTTTTTATCTCCAAGATATTCTTTTGAAAGATTTTCTCTTAAAAAATTTATGCAAAAAATAGCAATAATAGGAGCCGGAGATATAGGGAGCGCTATTGGCGAGGTTTTGGAAAAAAATAAAAATCTGGAGGTTTCGTATTGGGACAAAAACAGGTCTAAATTAAAAAAGGAAACCGAGCTTTCAGATATTGTTTCTGGAGCTGATTTTTTATTTTTATGTGTGCCGTCTTGGGCGCAAAGAGAGTGCTTAAAAAATACAAAAGGAATTTTAAAAAATTCTGCTGTTGTGGTTTCTTTGGCAAAAGGGATTGAAAGCTCAGGCAGAACAATGGATAAAGTTTTAAAAGAGGAGCTGGAAGATAAAAATAACTTTGCCATTTTGGCAGGTCCGATGATAGCAGAAGAGATTAAAAAAGGTATGCCAACTTTTGGTGTCTTGGCGTCTTCTGAAAAAGATGTTTTTGAGGCTGTCTCTAAACTTTTTGAAAATTCAAACATAAAGCTTGAGTACAACTCTGATGTTTTTGGAGTTGCTTTGTGCGGTGTTTTAAAAAATATATACTCTTTGGCAATTGGTATTTTAGATGGAATGGGTGCTGGAGAAAATGCAAAAGGATATATGTTTTCAAAAGCCGTAGACGAAATGGCAGATATTTTAAATATGTTGGGTCAGGACAAAAAAACGGCGTTTTCGGTTGCTGGTCTTGGAGATCTTCTGGCAACAGGTTTGAGCAAGCACTCACACAACAGAGAAGCGGGAGCAAAAATTGCAAAAGGAAAAAAAGATGTAAAAAGCGAAGGTATAGTCTCTTTGCCTGTTGTTTTTGAAATGATAAAAAAAAGAGCAAACAAACTTCCTGTTTTAAGCAGTATTTTTGGCATTATTTTCAAACACGATCCGTGCTCGTTAATATTTTCACATACTAATAAGTTTTAGTAAGCTGTTTGTGTGGTATATTATCGTTAAAAGATAAAACTATACATTTAAATATCCAACATTGCTAATTTGTTAAGTCTTTTTTCAAAATAGTTAAAATAAAACACGATCGTGTTTTATTTTAACTATTTTTGTTTTGGTTCTTTTTAGTTGTTTTGGTCTTTTGGGGTTGTTTTAAAAATATAGCGTTTAATTTATATTGGGGATTATATCCTAGGGATAACCCTAGGGTTATCCCTAGGATGGCGCTGTAAAGCAAATAAATCTGTGGGCAAGCTTAGTGTTGACATTATTTTTGTTTTAATATAAAATACTGGACATTGATGTTAAATAAAAAAGCCAATTTAATAAAAAAGAAGCGCTAAAAGTGACGATCTGTTGCAGTGGATATTGCGCTTCTTTTGAAGCGCTTTTTATTTAACATTATGAACTTTGATAACTAAATACAGTAAAGTTATTCCTACAAACAGATAAGTTTCTTCTGTGCTCAAATTTATTTTGAGCCTTGCAGGAAGAAATTTTACTGAGCGAGAAGTTATTCCTTAACTTTCATTTTTTTGCGGAACCAAGAGCACATAGTGGATGCCTAGGCACAAAAAGGCGATGAAGGACGTGGCGTGACTGCGATAAGCTTCGGTGAGGCGTCAAGCAGCCGTTGACCCGGAGATTTCCGAATGGGGAAACCCGGCTTGGGTAATGCCAAGTCATCTTATGCTGTAAAGGCATAAGAAGCGCACCCGGCGAAGTGAAACATCTCAGTAGCCGGAGGAAAAGAAAACAATCGTGATTCCCTAAGTAGCGGCGAGCGAAAAGGGAGGAGCCTAAACTCAGTATGTATGTTTTTCACACATTACTGAGGGTTGCAGGGCAAATACGCTTTTAAGCTTTTGCTTAAAACAGAGTCAATCAAGTCTTGCTTTTTAGTTGAATTGTCATGGAAAGGACAGCCATAGAGGGTAATAGCCCCGTAAACGAAAATTAGCAAGCACTCTGAGTATTTGTACCTAAGTACTGCGGGGAACGACAGCCCCGTAGGAATCTGGGAGGACTACTCTCCTAAGGCTAAATACTTTTTGTGACCGATAGTGAACTAGTACCGTGAGGGAAAGGTGAAAAGTAGCCCGGTGAGGGCGGTGAAATAGAACTGAAACTATGTGCTTACAACTAGTCGGAGCTCCGATTTATCGGGGTGACGGCGTGCCTTTTGGAGAATGAGCCAACGAGTTTACGTATATTGCTTGTCTAACCCTTATTGGGGAAGGCGTAGGGAAACCGAGTCTTAACAGGGCGTTTTCCGCTTTTGCGGGTGCAGTATGCGTAAGACCCGAAGCCAGGTGAGCTTACCATGGGCAGGGTGAATCCAGCGTAACAGCTGGAGGAGGCCCGAACCGATACGCTGTGCAATACGTTCGGATGACCTGTGGTAAGGAGTGAAAAGCTAATCGAACTTGGTGATAGCTGGTTCTCCCCGAAATATATTTAGGTATAGCCTCAAGTGTTTATGAGTGGAGGTAGAGCACTGGATGAGCTAGAATGGCGCAAGCTGTCTAGCCCAATCAAACTCCGAATTCCACTCAATATAGCTTGGGAGTCAGACTGTGGGGGATAAGCTCCATAGTCAAAAGGAGAAGAGTCCAGACCGCAAATTAAGGCCCCCAAATGCAGGCTAAGTGAAAAAAGGCGGTAAGATTTCTCAAACAGCTAGGAGGTTGGCTTAGAAGCAGCCATCCTTTAAAGAGTGCGTAACAGCTCACTAGTTTAGAGATTTTGCACCGAAAATGTAACGGGGCTAAGCCTGCTGCCGAAATTGCGGATACCAATGCTTTGCATTGGTATGGTAGGGGAGCGTTCCTGTCAGCTGTGAAGGTAAAGCGTGAGCTTTGCTGGAGCGTCAGGAAGTGAGAATGTTGGCATAAGTAGCCGCAATACTGGTGAGATCCCAGTACACCGAAAACCTAAGGTTTCCTTGGCAATGTCAATCAACCAAGGGTTAGTCGTGCCTAAGGCGATGCCGAAAGGCGGAGCTGATGGACAGCAGGTTAATATTCCTGCACCACGCTATAAATCGATGGGGTGACGTGGCCAAGTAGTCTGAGCGCATTATTGGATTTGCGTTCTTTGCTTAAGAGGGCTTTTTAGGCAAATCCGGAAAGCTGTGTTTAATCACAACCTCAAGAGCTGAGAAAAGGCGATTTTTTCGCCAATTCAGATGAGCTGGCGACCGAGAAAAACCTCTAAGAATATTTATAGCGTGCACGTACCGTAAACCGACACAGGTAGGTAGGTCGAGAAGACCAAGGTGAATGAGTGAAAGTTCGTTAAGGAACTCGGCAAAAAAGCAGCCGTAACTTCGGAATAAGGCTTACCCTAAAGCTAGTTTCTAGGAAACTGGTTACTAGTTTTTAGGGTCGCAGCGAAAGTATCCCAGGCGACTGTTTACCAAAAACACAGCTCTCTGCTAACTCGTAAGAGGATGTATAGGGGGTGACGCCTGACCAGTGCCGGAACGTTAACGGTCAATGTGGTATGGATTTATCTGTACTGCGGCGGCCCGAAGCGCCGGTGAACGTCAGCGGTAACTATAACCGTTCTAAGGTAGCGAAATTCCTTGTCGGGTAAATTCCGACCTGCACGAATGGCGTAACGACTTGGGAACTGTCTCAACGAATCGCTCGGCGAAATTACAGTGGGGGTGAAGATGCCCTCTTCCTGCAGCTAGACAGAAAGACCCCGGGAGCTTTACTGTTGGTTGCTATTGTGTTGAGATCATAGATGCGTAGAATAGGTGGGAGACTGTGAAGTCCGCCTTCCGGGGCGGATGGAGTCGCCAGTGAAATACCACCCTTTTATGGTTTTAACACTAACCTGTAGGGCAAAACCCTATGGGGACAGTGGCTGCTAGACAGTTTTAGTGGGGCGCTAGCCTCCCAAATGGTAACGGAGGCGTCCATTAAGGTCAGCTAGGTCCGGATGGAAATCGGACTGATAGTGTAAAGGCATAAGCTGGCTTTACTGCAAGACCTACAAGTCGCGCAGTTGCGAAAGCAGGGCTTAGTGATCCGACGTAACTTTGTAGAAAGTGCGAAGCTCAACGGATAAAAGCTACCCCGGGGATAACAGGCTAGTCTTGCCTAAGAGTTCATATCGACGGCAAGGTTCGGCACCTCGATGTCGGCTCATCGCATCCTGGGGCTGGAGAAGGTCCCAAGGGTTTGGCTGTTCGCCAATTAAAGCGGTACGCGAGCTGGGTTCAGACCGTCAACCAACAACAAACGGCGGCTTTCTTGAGCAATCAAGATTGAAAAAGCTGACTCATATCGGTGAAGTCCTAACATTTAAGTTGTAAGTTAACCTGTCATGTGTTAGGATAATACCGAGGGAAGTCGTAGTCTTTACTAAAAAATAGATGAATTTGAAAAGCTTAATTGTTCTAAAAAAAGAAAAATAAATGCTTGTGAGGTTAAAAAAGCTTTAAGTAAAGACTATTGACCCCGTAGAGACTGATCCTTAAGTGGAGAGGGTGTTTTACTATATGT
This sequence comes from Candidatus Azambacteria bacterium, assembly GCA_027048495.1. Lineage (GTDB taxonomy): Bacteria > Patescibacteriota > Minisyncoccia > GWC2-36-17 > M10-OD1-4 > JALTWS01. The sequence continues at coordinate 973 of JALTWS010000046.1, read as the reverse complement.
AAAACGCCAAGACGTCAGCCCCCAATATTTTTTCAAATATTGGGTGATGGTATAGTCCATGCATCTGGTAACAGGTGAATTTAAAAAAAAATGCGTAAGACAGGTTGGTTCTCTATCTGCTGTAGGCGTAGAGACTTGAGGGACGCTGCTCCTAGTACGAGAGGACCGGAGTGGACGAACCTCTGGTGTACCGGCTGTCGCGCCAGCGGCACCGCCGGGTAGCTAAGTTCGGTCGTGATAAGAGCTGAAAGCATCTAAGCTCGAAGCACAGCCCAAGATTAGGTCTCATTGGACTTTGTCCTGAAGGCTCGTGGAAGACTACCACGTTGATAGGTTGCAGCTGTAAGCACCGCAAGGTGTTCAGGCGAGCAATACTAATAAGCCGATCTGCAAAAATATGAAAGAAATGGAATAACTCCGTGGGAGTAACTTTGCTGTGTTTAGTTATCAAAGTTTTTTAAATAAAAATATTTTCCTCGTGATCATAGGGCGTAGGAACCACCTCTTCCCATTCCGAACAGAGTCGTGAAAATGCGCACCGCCGATGATATTGTGGCGTAAGGCCATGAGAAAGTAGGTCATTGCGAGGATTGAAGGTAGCTTTAAAAAATTTTTTTTGAAGCTACTTTTGAACAAAAGCTCTGGTTTTTAACCAGAGCTTTTGTGTTTTTTGTTTATTTTATGTTTTTTTGTTAAAATATATAATAGGTATTGTGCATTAGTTTATATTAAATTTCAATATATTTTTTATGAAAAAGATTGTATTTTTAGTTTTATCTTTTTTTGTTTTTCCAGCCTTTGGGGTTTTTGTGGTTAGTTTTGCAACAAATGCGTCTAATATAATCTCATACAACGTCCCCGCCCCACTTCACATAGGAGACACAAACCAAACAAAAAAAGGAGGCTTAACTTTAGGAAAAGACCTCTGGCTTGATAACTTTGTTTCAGGAGCAGCCCAAGCAGGCATAAAGTT
>JALTWS010000045.1 GCA_027048495.1 Candidatus Azambacteria bacterium | reverse complement strand
TTTTAGAAAATTCATTTATATTTTAATTTAAAAAATAACATTAAAATTCCAACTATAAAAATAAAGATATTTGTTGCCAAAACCGGCAAATCAGAAACTAAAATACCGTGCAAAATCCAAAAAAATGCCCCGACACAGACCAAAACAACCATACCCAAAGAAAGGTCGTTTGCTTTTTTTGTTTTTGCAAGTTTTATAACTTGAGGTAAAAATTGGATTGAAACCAAAACCGCCCCAATCCAGCCAAAAATATCCATATTGAAATTATTTTTAAAAATTAAATTAAAAACTACGAAATAGAAATTTTAACCCCGCTTCACTCCCCGCTCCAGTGGCTCCGCTCGCTCCTTCAGAGGGGGTTTTTGCCAAGCGTACAAAAGAATGCTTGGACCAAGCCAAAAACCCTCTTCAAAGGTAAAAATTTCTATTTCGTAGTTTTTTTGAATATTTTATTAATTCAAAGAACTAAAATTAATATCAAACTCAGAAGAAAGCTCCTCTAAAATATCGTTTGGTATAGGTATTTGCTCTCTTATTGGACTTATTCCGGGATACCTCCATGCTGTAATTATAATTTTTCTTGTCCCTTCTTTGGCATACATAACCCACACTTCTTTTGGGTTTTTTGCTGTTCCGGCTTTTTGCATAACCGCTATTGTTCCGGGAGCTATACCTTCTTCTGCTCTGTGCGGGTTTTTTATAACCCTTTTTACCAGCCCTTCTGATATTTTGTAATACAGCATTTTGCCAACGACATGGTTTGTCCAGATATACTTTTTGTCATTTTTTGGCAATTTCAGCTTCATTTGTTTTTGTGGGCATCTATTATCCTTTGATAAACCCTTTCATACCCTGTTACCATTTTATCTATAGTGAAATATTTTTCCACCCTTTCTCTGCATGCTTGCCTGTCTATTTTATCAATTTTTTTAATTGCCCGCACCATACCTTCTAAGTTGCTTACGATATAGCCTGTTCTTCCGTGCTTTACTATTTCAGGAACAGAACCTTTTTTGAAAGCTATTACCGGAGTCCCGCATCCCATTGCTTCAATCATTGTAAGCCCAAATGCCTCTTGGGTTTCTGTAGGAAACAAAAACGCCTTTGCGTTTCTGAAATACTTTATTTTCTCCCTGTGATCCAGCTCTCCAACATATTTTACATTTACACCATCTATGTGAGGCTCTATTTCTTTATGCCAATAGTCTTCATGCCCGTATGATTTTCCTGCTATTATTATTTTGTGCCCTGTAAGCTTTGCCGCTTTTATGGCAGTATGCACTCCTTTGTCTCTTGTTATTCTTCCCAAAGATAAAAGGTATCCGTTAGATTTTGGCTGATACTTGAATTTTTTAATGTTAAGTCCGTGATATACATTTGCCACCCAGTTAAGTCCCGGATAAAGTTTCTGCTGGCTTCTGCTTAAAGATATATAATTCTCATTTTTTGACGATTTTAAAATTTTAAGAAGTTTTTTATCTAAAATTGGAGTATGAATAGTAACTGCAGTTGGAGTTTTTACCATACCGCTGTAAAAAGTATGGATAAGATTAAAATGGCTATGTATAATATCAAACTGATCTGCCATAGAGTAGCACTTTGAAGCAAGCAGATTCATTGCTCTGTATTTGTCAAATTCATTTAAAGTCGGATCTTTGGATGTTGCCTTGCAGACAGAAACAAGCCTTGCGCTTGTTCTTGAGTCTGATGCGGCAAACAAAGTTACCTCATGCCCTCTTCTGACAAGCTCCTCTGTTAGCAAATAAACTTGATGATAAATAGCAGAAGAAGATTTTGGTGGTATTGTTTGGTAATTTGAAACTAATTGTGCTATTCTCATAATTATTTTTTGTTAACTAAACTATAATACAATTTTTCATACTCTTTTGCCATCTTTTGTAAAGAAAAATTTTTCAAAACATACTCTCTACATTTTTTTCTGTCTATTTTATCAACCTTTTTTAAAGCAGACACAAGTTCGCTTTCATTTTTTACAACAAACCCTACAACATTGTTTTTTACTATTTCTCTTGCCGCTCCGCTGTCCAAAGCTACTACCGGAGTTCCGCAAGCCATCGCCTCTATCATTACCAAACCAAACGCTTCTTTCGCTCTTGTTGTTAAAACCAATGCCTTTGCTTTTTGATAAAGTTTTGGCATATCTTCCCTTTTTACTACGCCTTTGTATTTTATGTTTTTGCCTAAATAACGTTTAACTTTTGGCCAAAACAAACTATTTTCTGGAATAGATCCAACTAAATTTAACTTAACTTTTGCCCTTTTGCAAGCTCTTGCCGCTATATCTGCTCCCTTTGCTTCTGTCATTCTTCCTGCAAACAAAAACTCATCAGAAGGAGAATCAGAAAACTTAAAATTATCAAAATTTATTCCGTTATAAATTACCGGCGCTTTTTTTATTTTTTTAGTTTTTGGATGGGTGTTTTTTTGGGCTTTGCTCAAAAAAGAAAAATGCAAATTTTTTTGAAAATCAAGCAAAGGATAAAAGTGGCTTCTTAATTTTCTTGCCTCATCATGCGGAGTTACCAAAAATGGCTTTTTTATAAAGTCAGCAAAAAAAGACATATAAAGAGGTATATGGGTATGCACTATATCCATTTTTTGCAATTTATCTTTTGCTTTTAAAAAAGCTATGTAGTCTGAAAACATATAAAACAAAGCTTCGTTGGTTTTGTCTATTTCTTTTTTTGAATTTCTTAGTTTTTTTAAAATTGGACTATTAAAATATGGTTTTATTCCGTTATGCACTAGATTTGCTTTTATCTTTGATCCTTTTGGAGAAAATACAAAAACATCATGCCCCATTTTTTTAAGTTCTTCTGCCAAATCAGCAACAAGAGATAAAGGAGGGTAAATAACTCCGTCTTCTGGAGGAGTGGTGTTGCTGTAAGAATTAAAAAAACCTATTTTTAATTTTTTATTTTTTTGCATATTTATCAAACAAGTCCTTATGTAAATTTCTTATTATTTTTCCTAGTTCTTTTTTATTTTCCTGCGCTTCATTTATCATAGAATAACCATGTTTCCTGTAAAAAAACAAGGGTTTTTCCAAAACATACCCCAAAAACCCATTTTCCCACACAGAAAGCCAAAATTCATAATCTTCAAACCCCTGCGCCCCATTTTTTGCCATAATTTTTTTGTAGCCTCCCACTTTTTCCCACACACTTTTTTTGTACAAAGCGCAATAGCATAAATTTATTTCTCCTCTTAAATGCTTTATTGGATCATACGGCCCAAATCTCCATATCTGATCAATATCTCCAAAAGCATGCACCCAAGTTGATACAAAATCATATTTTTCCATAAAAGGCATAAGCTCGCTTACAAAATTTTCTGCAAGCTTGTCGTCCGCATCCAAGGGAACTATAAACTTTCCAGAAGATGCCCTTATGCCTGTGTTTCTTGCTTCAGAAAGCCCCTGGTTTTTTTGCTTTATGTATTTTATTCTGTCCTTGAACTTTAATATCTCTTTTTCTGTATCATCTTCAGATCCGTCATTTACCACCACAACCTCTATATTTTTATAACTTTGCGATAAAGCAGAGCTTATCGCATCAGAAATCCATTTTTGGCTGTTGTATGCTGGTATTACTATACTTACTTTATCCATGAAATTTTACATTATCAAAATAAGAAAGACTTAAAAGATAAACCCCTAAAATCTTATGGTAATTTGAAGGATAAAGATCAACCTTTTTGCCAAGCATAGCAGAAAGTATTGCAACATGGAGTCTGTCTGTTTTAACGCAAGACGCTTCTGCTATATTTTTTACATACTCATCAAAAGAAACGGATATACAGTCATTTTTTTGATAATTTCCACTTGATTCCCCATCTTCTCTGAAGCAGACAAGCTCTTTTTTATCAGAAACTTCAATGCTTTTTATCCAAGAAGAATCAAAAAGTGCAAATGCGGTATCATGCGCCAAATAAGAAAAAATGCCTTTTTGGATAAGCTTAATCTGGCTTATAGGGTCTCTGCAAAACAATTTAAGTGAACATTTAGAATTTGGCAAAACAGCATCAAAAACGGCTTCAACCTCAGGATCAAAAGCTGTAGGAAAAACTATAACTTCACCAAAATTTTCTTTTAGTTGTTTTAAGTATTTGGCATGATAGTAATGATACACCTTGCAAAAGCCCCCTCCGCCAAACAAAACAGCGATCTTTCCTTTTGTTTTCGGTATGTCTTTTGGATCTAAAATTTCATATTCTACTTTCCATTTTGCAAGCAAATGCTCAGCCCCCATATATATAAGAGTATCGCCGTTATTTCCTCCTCCTTTAACACAAAAAATTTTGCCATGTTTTTGATAAGCGCTTTTTACGACATCTTCAAGCTTACTCCATTCAAATGGATTTTTAGTTAAGTTTTCTGCTGTCATTTTTAGTAGTTATGATGCATTATGTGATCAACCATATACTTGAGTCCTTCACCAACCTTTTTGTGGGGATTGAAAATATTTTTTGGGTCAAAAATCTGTTTTGTTTGCTCAAAAAGCCCAATTACTTTTTCTGAAAACATCTTTTTCAAATACGGAGTTCTTATTATTCCATCATTGTGCTCTGCTGTTATTGAGCCTTTGTATTTTAAAACAAGATCAAATACTCTTTCTATAATTTCTGGTATTTTTTCATAATTTTCTTTTTTTGAAAGATCCATAAGCGGAATAACATGAAAATTTCCATCGCCAATATGTCCTGCAACCGTATGTATAAAATTGTAGTCTTTTAAAATATCATTAAGCTCTGGCAAAAATTTTGGCAAATGCTCTGGGTTTACTATCACATCATCAATAAAAGGAGCTGTGTGCTTTCCGTGAACATGTTTTCTTAAAAGAGCAAAGCTTTCCCTTCTTATGGTCCAGTATTTTTCTGATTCTTCTTGAGTTTTTGAAATATGAGTTTTTATTTTTTTGAACTTCTGCAAATCTTTGTTTAATGCTTGCATTTTCTCTTCTATCTCACTTTGATTATCTGAGGCAAACTCAACCAAAACAACAAGTTTAGGAAATCCTCCCCTTAAAACCATACCAACTTCAGGAAGAAAACTCCATAAAAATTTAAATATGTTTTTTGGACCTATTCTTTTTATAATATCCGGCATAAAGCGAAACGCAAGCTTAAGAGTATTATCATCGTAAGACTCAACACTTTCTGGCTTGTAAGGCAAAATGGTATTTACTATTTCTGCAAGCTGGTCCATGCTTCTCATAAAAATAACCAAAAGCTTGGAATGTTTTTTTGTAGGCACAAGCTTAAACTTTATTTGAGTTACCAAACCAAGCGTACCTTGAGATCCCACTATTAGTTTTGTCAAATCAAAAGTTTTTCCGTCCCAAACATTCCAAAGATAGTATCCAGCAGAGTTTTTAGAAACTTTTGGCTTTGCTTCTTTTAAAAGTTCTTGATTTTCAGAAACTAATTTAAACATTTTTCTGTAAATCTCACCCTCAAAGTCATTTTGGCTCATTTTCTTTTCCAGCTCATCTTTTGAAAGAGGCTTTATTGTGTATTCGTTGCCGTCTGATAAAACAACTTTAAGCTCCATAACATATTTTTCTGTTTTTCCATAAGCAGGGTTTTTCTCTCCACCAGAATTGTTTGAGACTATTCCGCCAACAGTGCAAAGCTCCCGAGAAGCCGGATAAGACGGAAATATCAAACCCTTTTTTAAGGTTTCTTTTTCAAAATCTCTGTAGTAAACTCCGGGCTCAACTACCGCATAACCATCATCTGAAACTTCTATTATTTTATTAAAATGTTCTGTGAAATCAGCTATTATTGATTCATTTAAAGGACCTCCGGACATATCTGTCCCGGCTGATCTTGCAGTTATAGAAAGAGTGTCATCATTTTTTTTGTTTTCCGAAACAAATTTAACTAAATTTTTCAAATCCTGAACATCTTTTGGCTTAACTACCAATTTTGGCTTTACTTCCAGTATGCTGGCGTCTCTGCTGTATTTGTCCAGAGTATTTTCGTCTGAAAGAACTTCCCCTTTAAAAAATTTTTCAATTTCTTTTTTTAAATTCATATTGTTATTTTTTTACAAATATTGTTTGGGTAGGATATGCAAACTCTATACCCTCTTTTTCAAACTCTTCTTTTAATGCCAAGTTTATGCTTTGTTGAATATCCATATACATAAGATAATCGTTAGAGTTTACATAATAAACAACTTCATAATTTAAACTAAAATCTCCAAATTCTTTAAAATGCACTCTATCTAACTCAGCATTGCTTTGATGAGAAAATATGTTTTTAACTATATCTGGTATTTTTTCTAATTTTTCTTTTTCTGTTTCATATAAAACGCCAAAAGAAAAAGCCACTCTTCTTCTTTGCATTTTTTTGAAGTTTCTTACCCTTTGGTTTGTTATCTCTTGATTTGAGACAACAAGCTCTTCTCCTTGCAGAGTTCTTATTCTTGTTGTTTTTATGCCTATTTTTTGGACTACTCCGGCATCTTGCCCGATAACTATAAAGTCTCCTTCTTCAAATGGTTTGTCCATAAAAATAGAAAAAGAGCTGAATATATCAGAAAGAATTTTCTGGACTGCCAAAGCAACCGCAATACCTCCTATTCCAAGCCCAGCTATCAAAGATGTAATGTTCACACCCCAGTTTGACAGAATAAGTAAAACCGCAAAAGACCACAAAACCAGCTTTGCCATCAAGCTAATGCTTGAAGTAACCGAACGGCTAACCTTACCACCTTCTTTGGAAGAAAGCTTTTCTGTGGCATAATTTATAAATTTTTCTGTTGCCCCTATAACTTGATAAACCAAAACCAATATAAAAAGTCCGTCTATTATGTTTTCAACCAGTCTAGTTAAGTTCAAAAACTTAAGCCCTACATAAAAAGCAACAAAAGAATAAAACGGAGGCTTAACGCTCTGAAATATATCTATCATCACATCATCCAGATCTGTTTTTGTTTTTTCTGCCGCCTTTTTAAGCTTTCGCAAAACATAAACTTGAAAAATCTTAAGCACAAATAAAGCAATTAAAAATATTGCGGCAGAAAATATATACTCTTTGCCAGTATTGCCCCAAAACTCTAAATTTAAAAGATAACTATACCTGTCCATTTTTTTATATTAATTTTTATTCTGGCATTTCTTCTAAAACAACTTCAATTTCTTTTTCCTTCCCTTTGCTTAGTATCTTTAATCTAACTTTATCTCCAACTTTTTTGTTTCGTATAATTTGAGCTAGAGTTTTCCCATCTTTTATTTTTTGTCCATCAACTTCCAAAATTATGTCATTTTCTAAAATTCCTGCTTTATCTGCTGGAGATCCAGGAATAACTGCAAGCTCATCTCTTTTTTCTCCTCTTACTATTAATGCTCCGTAGTCAACCTTTAGCTTATTTTTCTCTTTTATAGCTTCATTTATCAATATGTATCTTACTCCAAGATATGGCCTTATTATTTTTCCATATTCTTTTACAGATTCAACTATAGACTTTACTAAATTTGCCGGCAACGCAAAACCTATATTTTCCGAACCTCTTGCAACAGCGGTGTTTACACCTATTACTCTTCCTTTTAAATCAAGAAGTGGCCCTCCTGAATTTCCCGGATTTATTGCCGCATCTGTTTGTATTACTCCTTCAAGCTGTTCTGTCATTCCAGAATCATCTCCGGCAACAACAGATCTTGCAAGGCCAGAAACTATCCCGACAGATACAGTGTTTCTGAATTCACCCAAAGCGTTTCCTATTGCTATTGCTGTTTGTCCAAGTTTTATTTTATCAGAATCAGCAAAAGAAAGATAGGAAAACTTTTTGTCGCTTTTAATTTTCAAAACCGCAATATCATTTACTGGATCTCTTGCCAAAACTTCAGCCTCATACTTTTCCCCATCATTTGTAAAAACAGTGTATTCCGCTTCTTTGTCCCTTACAACATGCTTATTTGTCACAACAAGCCCATCCTCAGAAACTAAAAATCCTGAACCTCCGCCAACTTCTCTTTTTTCTGTTCCCTTTTCTCTATATCTTGGCACAGAAAAAAACTGGTCTCCAAATATATCTCCAAAAAATGGATCGTTAAATCCAAAAGGAAGCTGTTCATAATATCTTTCTAAAATAGGGACATCTTTTGTAATAACTATTGAAACAACTGCTGGATTTGCCTTTTCTATAGCAGATATCAAAAGGCTTTCTTGAGTTATTATATTCCTTTCTTCAAGCTCTTTTGCCGTACCTTTTTCTAAAATTTCCTGCATCTGCTCTGCGCTTTTTTGCAACACAAAGTCAATCAGTTTATTCTCATTTGACACAACAAAAGCAAAAGCTAAAACACCCACTAAAAAAGATCCCAAAATTCCGGCAAAAAAACCAACAACTAAGCTATTGAATGTTTTTTTTGACATATTTTTAAAAAATAATTTTAAAATAAATTATAAAAACATACTAATTTTAATACAAAATTTTATCACATTCAAATTTAAAATACAATGATTGTACTCATCCATAACATATTGCACACATGTTGTTTATTTAAGTTAAAAACAGGTTCTATTTTTCCTCAAAAAAAGACGATCGTCTTTTTTTTTTTTTTTTTTTTTTTTTTTTTTTTTTTTTTTTTTTTTTTTTTTTTTTT
>JALTWS010000044.1 GCA_027048495.1 Candidatus Azambacteria bacterium | reverse complement strand
TTCATAAACTAAGCGGTGCACTAAAAGGAAAATACTCCATGAACGTAAGCGGTGATGTGAGAGTTATTTATGAAATAATTGATGGTCAAGTTTATTTCTTTTTGTTAATCGGAACTCATGCGGAGTTGTATTCTTAGTTATTTGAATATTTATTTGCTAACATAGGAATATTAGTTATAAATGAGTTATCATCAATTTATTTAATTTATTAAATAAATTTTAATATTTATTTATGCAAGAAATTTTTATACAAAAATCAGACTTCGCTTTACAAAATTACAGACAAAGGATAGAACAGGCCACAGAAAGCGTATTAAACAAGGCAAAAACTCTTTTACCTACTTGGAATGTGGATATAATTTTTTCTCATGTTCCTGAATTTACAATTAAAGAGACCGGAACGAGTGGCTACACACCAAACGAACATCTAATATTTGTTTATTTAGATATGCATTCCCAAAATTTGTTGAATAATTTTGATGAGATTATTGCTAGAGTGGTAGCACATGAGCTACACCATGCGGTTAGAGCACAAAAAATTCCATGGCACAAGCCAAGCTTGATAGAAGCTTTTGTTGCAGAAGGATTAGCCGATCACTTTGATATAGAAGTAAATAATACAGATCCGCCACCATGGTCGTGCACTCTTTCTGACCCAGAGTTTGAAAAACTTTTTGCAAAAGCAAAACAAGAGGGAATAACAGAGCCTGATGCAAATTATAAAGATTGGACCTTGGGGTTAAGGAAAGATATACCGAAATGGGCAGGGTATTCCATAGGTTTTAGGTTGGTGGATGAGTACATGAAATATACCGGTAAGAAAGCTTCGGAATTGGTGTACGAAAAAGCAGAAACTTTTTTAAACTTTTAGCAAATAGCAAAACAGCACAAACTGAAAAAACAACACACATTAGAAAGTGCACAACTCTGTGCCACAACGCATACACTTATCTGCTTCTGGCTTTACTTTATCGGTGCCAGTAGTATTATACAAACATGCAAAAAGTTTTGGCAAAAGATTTTTTTCTTTATCTCGGTTACATCGTAACTTTTTACTTTACACTTGTTAACTTTACAATTTTAACCTTTCTCCTTGCCGATTTGTCATTTACGCAAGCCAAAGATTTGTTTTTTGTTGTAAAAGGCGGACAAGTCGCTTTTGTTGTTTCCGCTTTGATTGTGATTTTGCCGATATTTTTAACCGTTGCACTCTTTTTGAGAAAAGATTTAAAAAAACATCCAGAGAAACAGGAGTTTTGGATTAGAAAGTGGTCTTTGGCTTTGACAGTATTTATCTCAATAGCGGTGGTTGCTGTGGATTTGATAGTTTTGCTGTACAAATTCTTTAACGCTGAAGAGTTTGGCCCATCTTTTTTGTGCAAAGTCCTGGCTGTTTTTGTAATTTTTAGCGCAACTTTCGCATATTTTGTTTTGGACTTAAAAGGGTATTGGCAGAGAAACGAAAAAACAAGAGAGTTGTTGGTAGTTGTGGTAAGTATCGTTGTTTTGCTTGCGCTTGTTGCAATGGTTTACTCTTTCGGCTCGCCATATAAGCGACAACAAATCAAAAAAGATTTGGAAAGGATAAATCAAATGGAGCAAATTCATTTTTCTGTGTTGCCGTTTTATTCCAAAAACAAAAGACTACCTGAGAATTTGAATGAGCTTAAAACAAATTTTTATCCTCAAAGCTATGATCTGGGACAGTTTAGGTATACCGTGGTATCAAAAGATAAATATAAGATATGTGCAGATTTTTCAAGTGATTTTCCAGCTCTGCCAAGTAATGA
>JALTWS010000043.1 GCA_027048495.1 Candidatus Azambacteria bacterium | reverse complement strand
ATATTTTTATTTTTAATCCTTTTTTTTTTTTTTTTTATAGCAACTTCCGCCCCTCCTACAAAGTCAGGATAATAACTTAGCGAAAAAACAAGAATCTTTTTCTTCATATTATTTATTTCTAATAGATTTTAAAAAATCTTTTATATAGTCTTTTATATCATATTGGGCTTTCCATCCCAAAGATTGAGTTTTTTCAGTATACACCCTTGCTGTCATCCTATTGCCTTTTCTTTCCGGTAGCATTTCAATTTCACCACCGAATATTTCAGCAATTTCTTTAACAGAATAACTGTCTGGGTGTCCTATACCATATTCATCTCCATAACCTTTTTCCCCGACCAAAAGCAATGCGTTTATGATGTCATTTACATGAGTAAAGTTTCTTTTTTGTGTTCCGGGAGAAACTACCGTCAAGGGTTTTTTATTTTTAATTTTTTCTTGAAAAATAGCTATTAAAGTAGCATACTCTCCCGTTGATATTTCTCCCGGTCCATATACATTATAAAAATATGTAATCGCGTAATTTAAATTGTACCATATCCCATAATTTTGAATTAGTTCCGTATTACTTGCTTTAGTCCAAGCGTATGGACTTTGATCTCTTCCAAGCCCTCCATCACCGAATTTTGTGCTTGATCCTGCATATATCAATTTACAATTGTTTTTTCTGCAAAATTCCAAAACAGCAAAAGTTCCGGTTTTATTTAAGTCCCAGACAATATCAGGTTCATCAAAACTTTTTTCAACACGAGAATATTCTCCGAGATGAAAAACAATATCCGGTATTTCTTCCGCATACTTTTCTATATCTTTTGTATGCCCTTTAATATATTTAACACCCTCTATATGATTTTTTTCACTTCCGGTAAAATAGTTATCCAAAGAAACAACTTTGTTTCCATTCTCTTTTAATTTTTTACACAGATGTGAACCTATAAATCCAGCCCCACCGGTAACTAATACTCTTTTTTCCCTCATATTTTATTTATTTTTTATACTCCATAAATTTCAAAAGTCTTTTTTAACATATTTTCCATTTCAAACTCTTTTTTTTCTTTTTCCAAAATCTCGGGAACACCTCCGACTTTATTTGCTTTGATTTTTATTCCGGCGAATTTGGCTTCTAAAAGAACATAAGGCAAACCCTCTTTTTTTGACGGTAATACAAACAAATCAAAAGCTTTTAAATATCGGCTTGCGTCTTTAAGAAAGCCTGTGAGAAAAACATTTTCCGAAAGCCCGAGTTTTTGTATTTTCTCTTCAATTTGCTTTTTCAACTCCCCCGTTCCGATTAAAATGTATTTGACATTTGCTTTTTCTCGCTCTTTAAGATGATAACAGAATTCGTCTAAAAATTCCAATATTCCCTTGTTGTCAACAAGCTCGGCGATTGTGCCCCAAAGAATATCCTGAGAATAAATTTCTCTTTTTGTTATTTCTGAAATTTTTTCTCTGGCCTTTTCTTTGCTTAAAAAGTTTGGTATTTTAATGCCGTTGTAAATAACTTTTATTTTCTTTTTTACAAAAGGCCATTTTTTTATAATTCTAGCCTCATGTTTTGAAACAGTTATGATGTCGGTCATAAAAATAAACCCTGTCCACATTAAAATTTTCAAAAGCATCACTTGCACCCACGAACGCCTTTCCATAAAAGGCAATCCATGCGTTGTGAAAACTATTTTTTTAATGTTTGCCAAACGAGCTGCAAGTGCGCCGAGTGCGCCTATTTTTGAGCTGTTTAAGTGCACGATATCCGGCATTTCTTTTTTAAAAATTTTTAAAAGCTCAATAAAAACTTTTATATC
>JALTWS010000042.1 GCA_027048495.1 Candidatus Azambacteria bacterium | reverse complement strand
TTATAGTATGCTTCAAAATTTTCTATTTTATTGTAAATTCCAACAAGATTTTTTATCTCATTTTTGTCATCTCGAAGCGGTTTGGCGTGGTGCCAATAAATGGCATGTTTTATTCTCTCTTTTGTATCTTTATTGAAATCAAAATCATTCAACAGTTCAAAAAAGAGCAAAGAGAATTCATTATGGCGTGGATATTTTTGCCAAGAAAATTTCCCCGTATTTTTATCAATATGCTCACCCTCATCAGCAATCTCTTTGTACTTTTTTTGCTTTTTCTTCTCTTTTAAAAGCCACTCTTGAAAAGCACTATCAATTTTGCCTATATCATGCCAACACCCTGCCGCATAAACTGCTTTTGCAAGATTTTCATCATTCGGTACAGTTCTTTCAATCAATTTTTTTGCCAAATAGCCAACCCCGAACAGATGCCTGTCTAATCGTTGTCCGTTTGTATTTGCATAAATTTTATCTACCATTATCTCTTTTTCTCCCACAAATCTTTTTGTCATTCCATAATTAACGGCAACTACTCCACTCTCATCAAAGGCTTCTTTGTTTCCCACTATCCATAACAATTCACTCCGACTTCGACTGCGTATCCAGTGACAGCTTACTGCCGTATTTTTTGAAGCTGTTCTTCTGAGTAACCTCTGCACAGCTTGTAAACCTTCGTTTGTAATAATGGTCTGCCAAGTAGTATCACCAATACGATTTGCAAAGGTATCTAAAACTCTGCGTGTTCGATTCAAAGCTTTTTTTTGGCACTGAGATACAAAGGTAACCATCATACTATTTTTCTTCTTGCTTGTAGTAAAGTGCAGCATTTTGCACCTCTTTAAACATAAAATCAAGTGCTTTGTGTTCTACAAAAGTTTGCAAAATTTGTAAACGAAACTCTTTTTCACTTTGTTTTTCTTTTGCGCAGATAAATGCCCAAGGCAAAACAAGGGCATCTTTTACCAAATCTGCTACGTCAAACACCAAAGCACCACGCCTTGTTTTTCCGTGCATGAGTGCAAAACCATGAGGGATTCCAAGAACCCAAAGCGTAGTAGCACCCAAGCCGTATGCCAAATAGTTTCCATGATCTAAAAAACCGTTAGCATCCTCAGCTCTTGCATGCTCTCTGATAAATCCTAATTGATTTGTCTTCTTTGCAGCATATTTGTAGAGTTTTTTTGTTAAGTCTGCTTCGATTTGTAAGAGTTTTCCCACGCTTGGCGCGTAAGAAATTTGTTCTAGAGTTTGTTCAAACTCATTTTGCAGTTCGCTACTATCAAACCCTTCTACTCGTAACTCTTTATCTTTTGTCCATACTTTTTGTGTAAACTCTATCCGTGCAATTTGAAATCGTTTTGCACTCTCAAGCCGTTTTATTGCATCAAACCAAAAACCCATCCAGCCTTGAATATATTCTGTAGGTCTATACTCATTTTGTGGAGTAAACCATTCAATCTCATTTGACATTAAGAGAGGTGTACCGCCTGCACCTGTAAAACCGACTAAAACACCGGCTTGTGCCAGCATTCTCATAGCGGGTTGTGTTATAGATGTACCTGTGCCAAGCAATAAACAAGTGGTATTTGCAATGGGAATATTCCAGTACAAGTACTCTTTTTTCTTTTCACTCAAATACAAAACACGACCGTCCTTTTGTAAAACACGGCAATATTCCAAATAATATATATTTGCTCTTTTAGAATGAAGAATTGCTTTAAGGTCTGTTAATTGTTCCATATTATGTCATCTTATTTAGTATGAACTGATTATATAATTATATTCCATTATAAAAGATTAAAAAAACTTATATTTTTTTTATAAAATGAATTTCTTTTTATTTGTTCTTTGAATTTTCTAAATTAGACTTATGT
>JALTWS010000041.1 GCA_027048495.1 Candidatus Azambacteria bacterium | reverse complement strand
CTCTTGTAGATAGAAGCAAAATAGGTTCATTTGTTAAAATAAAGAAAACTTTTCCACTAACAAATTTTTTAACAAAAAAAGCAGAAAAAATAAAAGTTGTGCTATATATTAATATAATATCTGGCTTAAATTTAAACTTTTTTAAATAATATGGAATAATAAATATACCTAACAAATCATATAAAAATAATAATTTTTTAGACCAAATTTTTTTGTGAGTTGTTTCAATGAAATTTTTGTTTAATTTTCGTTTTTTATAATAATTTTTACAAGACCAACTAAATAAGAAAAAATCATTTAATTTTGTATTAAGATTATCTCGTTCTAGTTTAGAAATTAATAACTCAAAATCATCATTAAAGATATCTTTTCCGTCATAACTAATTATAAGTATATTGAGCTTCCTTTGCTTTCTATTATACATAAAACTCCATTATAGAACTAATAAAATTACCAAGAGAATGTCTTTGTTTTACTAATTTACATACATAATGGGAGATTTTGGATAGTTCTTCTTTTTTTAAGCAATAAATGCTTTTGATCTTCTTAGCTAAAACAAATGAATCTCCCTCTTTAAAAAGAAGATACTGCTTAAATTTATCAATCTCTTCATAAAATGCCTCATTTGAAGTAATAATAGGAATACCGCATGCCATTGCTTCCAGAACAGCTTTATCTAAACTACCAGTACGACTCATATTAACAAATAAATTAGTATTATGTAAATAATTTAATATATCCTTGTTTGCAACTGGACCATTAAAGTATATAACATCACCAAGATTTTTTTCTATAACCAAATTATTCAATTTATCAAAATATTTCTTTTGATCAAAAGTATCAGCTCCTCCTATTATTATAATTTTAAAATCAAAACCTTCTTTTTTTAAAATATAAGCAGCTTCTATGAGCGTCTCATAATCTTTTATAGGAGATATTCTTCCTATAGTAGTGATTGTAAATATTTTGTTATTAATTTCTTTTTGGAGCGGTTTAAAATAATCAACATCTATTCCTTGTCTAACCACTTTAACTTTATCACTATTTAACCTACACCCCTTTTTACTAGATGTAAAAATAAAATCAGAAAATATTAATGATGTTTTTAAAAATAAAGAAACATAACCATGTGCATACCAAATCCCCACTTTTTTGCCCATAAGCCTCCAAAAAATCCCGCCAAGCACAACATACTCTGGATTCATATGCACAAAAACAGCATCATAATTTTTCCTTTCTTTGAAAATATATTTGTAAAAATTAAATACATATTTAACTCTATAATTAACTCTAGAGTTAATTATAGAGTTAACTTTAAAGTTTTTTTCTTTCCCTAAAGATAAAACTTTTACATTTTTTGGTAAATCATACTCTCCTTTTTGCAGGCAAATTACAGTAACCTTTTCACAATATTTTGCAAATTCCAAGACCCATCGGTGGAAAAATCCTAAAACGTCATCGTTTTTATCTATTTTTTGAGTTAATATCAATATCTTCATATTTGGCATTGGCTTGTGAACTTTACATACAAATTCATTTCAATAATATACATTTTTATTATTAGAAATCACCTATTTTTAATACTTGTAAATTGAAACAACTAGCCCGTTTCTGTCTCTTAACAGTATTTTATCATGATTCTGCAAAAACACAGAACTTGAAAGCCCAAGATACACTCTCCATTCGTCTTTGTAAAAGTCATAGAAATTTTTATTTTTGTTCACACACTGCGTGTAATTAAAGTCTCTTAAATATTCCCTGCATTGGTTATCAAGCAAAAAGTCATTTAAGTTTGGTTCTTGGCAAGAGTAAAGCGACGATACAACCTTTCTGCAATATGGACTTATTTTTTCTGCCTCGTTTCTATCAGGCAAAGGGCATTGTCTTTGCAAATAAGGATAAAAGTCAAAGTTATTTTGCAAATATCCGATGCATTTATTTGTCAGAAAACTTTCTCCAATCGGGCTTTTTGAAAAACTCAAAATAGCCCTTTGTCTTGGAGCAAGTTTAATATTAACTTCTTCTTGAAAGTACGGATGGTTTGGTATTTTCTTTGCTTTTGGTATTACATATTTTGATTTTTCTTTTTCGCTTTGTATGCTCCAGCCGGTTATGTCTATCGGTATTTTGGAATTATTTCTTAAAATCAGATACTGTTTTTTTACATCTTTTTTATCCAGTCTCACAGAATATATTGAAACATCAGAAAACAAAGGAGATATTTTGACAATAAATTCAAATTTTGCTGGAGTAAGATCAACTCCTGCTTTTGTATCTCTTGCCCTGACAAAAAACCTGTACTTTTGGCTTTTTTTTGGTAAAGTAAAGCTTCTTTTTTGGGAACGGGTGCTTTTCCAAGTCTTATCTATACCTTCCAAAAAAGTATCAAAAACAATATCTCCGTCCTCATAAAATGCGGAAAACTCAAAATCAGCGTATATATTTTCTATAACAGGCTCTGGAGTTTTTAAAAAAACCGTGTTTGGTCTTTTTATTTTTTCTTTTTGTATTGTTGGGACGGTTTCTCTTATTTTTATAAAAAATTCTTTTTTTAATTCAAAGATATTATCCCAATGAAGCCCAAGATTGTTGAAGGTTTCAGGATTTTTTATCCAGCTTTTATAGCCGTTTTTTATAATATAAACTTTAAAATCTCCTTCTTGTCTTATCAAGACTCCATCCGGATAACGCAATGTATTATCTATCGGAAGCCCCTCAGGATACAAATCCAAAATATCATCTGAAACATACCTTATGTTTTTCCATAAAAACCCAAAGCCAAAAAAAGTTTCTTGATCCTTTATCCATCTTTTTATGCCATTTTCAATTATATAAACCTTATACGAACTTCCTTTTGCTAAAAACCCATCACCCAAAACACCTTCTGCAAAAGAAGACTTAGGAATAAAAAATAAAATTAAAATTAAAAACAATATTTTTTTCATAGACTGCTAAAAATTTAGCCCGACTTATTCATTAAGCGGGCTTTATAATAAAAGATTTAATATAATCCTCAAAATCCTTTTCCGTTTTAATGTCTTCACATATTTGATATGCCTCATGCAAATACTGCCTTGCATAAGATGCTATACTTTTTTTGCAAAGTTGCCTAAAATCCCTTTTTGAAATTACGAACACACCGTGCTTGAACTTCATTTTGCATATAAGCTTCCATGCCAAAAGCCAAGCATTTTTTTCGCACAGTATGTCGTTTTTGTATTCCATATAAATTGCCTTTACCCTGCTGTTGGGATAGGCGTTTTGCGGATCTTTTTTTGCTTCCAAAAATCTTTTAGTTTGGCTGTCCATAACCAAACAAATGTCGTTGTAATTTATAATATGAGCGACTTCATGGAGTAAAGACGCAATGTCAATCCCGTTTTCAATTTTTTTTATTGTTATATAACCTCTTTTTGTGCGAAGGCAAGGGTATGCGGAAAACTTGCTTCCCCACTCCATAGTTACACTTTCAAAAATTTTTGGGAAAAGAGAAAAAACATCAAGAATATTTTTCCCGTTTTTTTCAAAGTACATAACTGAAGGAGGAGAAAAAACCAAAAAAACTCCGTCTGAAATTTCAAATCTTTCTGGCCTTGAAACTCTTTTTTTAAAAAACAACTTCAAAAAACTCTTCATCTTTCTGCCTCCTTTGTTGCGCAGAATATATTTATATAATTACACTATTTTTCTAATATGTCAAGGAATTGTTTTTTGAACATCTGTAAATATTCTTGTTTTGACTTATAAGGATTATTAAGAATTACTTTCTTGTTTTTTAAATTTAGAACCTCTTTAACTTTTTTTATAAGATCATCAACGCTCCCATCAAATATTACAGCTCCTAATTCTTTTGCAGATCCAACATCTGTAGAAACAACTGGCGTCCCAGAAGCAAGAGCTTCAATTATAGTTCTGCCATAACCTTCATAATTTGAAGTAAGCAAAAATATATCACAGGTTTTATAGTAAGAAGATAAATCGCTTACCCAGTCCTTTATAATAACAACATCCTCTAACCCCTTATTTTTTATATATAATTCATATTTATCTTTTTCTGGACCAGAACCTACTAAAACAATGCCAATTGAAGGATATGTTTTCTTAGCTTTTAGCAAAAAATTAAAAGCTAGAAAAACATTCTTTTGTTTGACAAATCTAGAAGCCATTAAAATCAATGGACTAAACTTTGGATATAATTTATGTAAATTTTGACTTTCTGCAACTTTACTTTTTTTTATTTTGTCCACATCAGTATATATAGGCAACAAAATAATTTTTTTACTATCTATGTTAAGTTTAGTTATTAAATATTTTTGTATACCAACAGAAACAACTCTTATCTTATCTGCTTTTTTTACAAGAATGTTTGATATATAAAATCTTATCCTATTTAATAATGATTCTCTTATAAAAAATTTAGAAAAATAATCTATGTGAATTTGAATATGAAATTTAGATTTTATCATTCTAGATATTATATAACCCACCAAACCACTCTCATAAGGATCTTGGGTTGTTGTAACATCTATTTTCCTGTTTCTAATTATTCTTTTTGCTAATTTTATAGAATCAAAAATATAACAAATCTTACTTTTTGAATTTGTGGGATATAGCCATACATTATCTGATATTTTTTCCTTTAAAAATCCAAATTTTTTCTTAGAAAAAACAATTATATGAATCTCATTAAACAATTTTCCATATTCAATCATTCTCTCTCTTACATCAGAGTTTTTTTTAAATAAATTCTTATCACCGCCTATACTTAATATTCTCATATCTTTTTATACAAAGTTAAAAATTCATCTGCTATTTGATCCCATGAATGTAGAAATTCAAACTTAGATATCAAAGTTAAATGTTTTGTATAATTTTTTTCATCTGATAAAAACAAAACTTTGTTTTTTATATCTTCTTTATCTAAAGGATTCACAAAAACACCCAAATCTCTTAACTTATCATAAAACCCAGTTTCTTTTGTTAATATAAATGGCTTATTTAAACTTATGGCATCAAGTATAAAATTTGGAGTTATATCACTCAATGAAGGCAAAATTACCGCATAGGAATTTTTTATTTCTTTTTTTAATTTGTTGTGTCCAACCCTTGGAATGATTTTCAATTTTATATTTTTATTATGTTTCTCTAATTCACAAAATGCATCTTTTAATAAATCTAAATTTTTTATATTTATATTTCTGCCAGCCCATAAAAATACTTTTATATTATTTTTACTTGAATATTTTATTGGCCCCCTCTTCTTTTTGTTGCAGTAATTTTCAATTATGTAAAAATTATCTTTTTTTATATTATATGCATTCTTAAAAATATTCTTTTGCCACTCGGAAGTAAAAACAACAGCACTGGAATTTCTTAAAACAAAGCTCGTAATGTTATATATTATTTTTTCTTTTAAAGACAACACAACATCTTTTCTCTTGTAAAATTCAGACAATAAAACTTTATCGTTTGTTCTTTGAATGTAAGATTCCCATAAAAAATCCCCCCCCACTCTAATAATTATCTTTTTTTTGAATAATAATGCAACGCAAACAGATGGAAAGCCTACGCTAAAAGTATCAAAAGCAATTATTAAATCTGTATTTTTAATATTGAACAAAGTTTTTAAAAAAAAGATAAAGTGCCTTATTCCCAAAGGAAGATTTTTTTCTATACCATATTTGATTACCTTCACATTTATTTTTTTATTTTCAAGACATTCTTTAATTTTTTTTGCATAAATTGCCGGCCCCCCTATATCAGGAGGATAGATACCCGTTGCTATTATTATCTTTTTTTTCTTAAAAGCCATAAAACATCAAAAGAAAAACAAAATTAAAGAAGTTAAAGCGCCAATGATAAAACCTGCCTTCAAAGAAGAAAACAACAAAAGGACAATAATAAACGCTTTTCCTAACTGAATGGCAACCTCTCTTAATGCTATATAATTAACTAGTTTTTCTTTGTTTGCCTTATCGTACGACAAAGCATCAAATGGAGTATCTAAAAAACTTCTTGCAACACCCCTGAAAAAATCAATTGTAAATGCCTGCACAGGAGTAGTAACAGACACTCTAAAAACCCAGACCAAAAAATTCAAAAAAGCCCCTATTTTTAAAGCAATGTGCCTTTTTATGTCAGAAAAATAAGCGCCAAAAATAACAAACAAAATCCCAGCAACAAATGATATAGAAGAAAGAAATCCCAAAGAAGAAAAACTTTCATCTAAAATATAAAAAAACACAAAAACAGACCAAGCAAACAAAGACAACATCAACTCAAAGCCGTAAGCTGACATAGCAATAAAATCTCTTTTTTTTCTTTTTAAAAACTGGAGAAATTTTTTAAATGAAAATGTTGCATATTGATAATGAACATCTTTTGAATAAAACAAAGGTATGGTTGATGCCAAAAGCAAAACTGAAACAACAACAAACAAGACCGGAAAATTAAAAAATGTTAATATAACTCCCCCTATTGCAGGGCCAATGGCGCTGAAAGAAAGCTTAACTATAGTAGCAACTCCAACTTCTTTTCCTCTATCTTTTCCATCACTAAATTTAGCAAAATCCAGATGATACCCCATCCAAAACAAAGCATTGTTTATAGCATAAACAACAGCAATAATATACAAAGGTATTTTTATGTTATCCAAAGAGTAAAGCAAAAAATAAAAAAGTATTAAAAAAGGAATGCTAAAAAACATGCTATGCTTAAAACCATATTTTAAAGCAAACTTTGTGCTAGGAAAAATAAGCAAAACATTTACAAAATTCATTATTGCAAAAAAATAAACAACCTCAGAAAAAGAATATCCTTCTTTTATCAAAAAAACAGGAATAAATATAGAAAGCATAGACAAAGCAAACGACCTTATCGCTGTTGCTATGTAAAGCTCATCAAGCTCTTTGTTTTTTAAAAATGAGATTACTACTTTCATCGTGGACTGTTTACTTATTTTGCCTATTTTACTATTATACAAGCAAGCATTAAAAAAATGAAAAAAATACTATTTTTAATAACTCAAGCAGAAATGGGAGGAGCACAAAAATACGTTTTGGAGCTTGCTTCTGCTTTGAAAAAAGAAGGATTCAAGACAGCTGTTGCAAGTGAAAAAAATGACTTTTTTGAAGAGAAACTACTTGAAAATGACGTTAAATTTTATGAATTAAAGTATATTAAAAGAAGCATAAATCCAATATCAGACTTTTTAGCTTTTTTTGAAATATACAAACTAATTAAATCAAAAAAACCTGACATTGTCCATTTAAACAGCTCAAAAATTGGCGTGCTTGGATCTTTTGCCGGAAAACTGGCTGGAGTAAAAAAAGTAGTGTTTACAGCGCACGGCTGGGTGTTTAACGAGCTTCTGCCTTTTTGGAAAAAAGCATTTTATATTTTTGCCAGCCAGCTTGCCGCGCTTTTTGAAGATAAAATAATTTGTGTCTCAAGTTATGATAAATACACATCCTTAAAATATAAAATAAAAAATGAAAAAGATATTGTTGTTATAAACAACGGAATAGATAAAGAAAAAATTCACTTTTTAAGCAAACAAAAAGCAAGAGAAAAATTAAACCTTCCACAAAAAAAGATTATTATTGGAACAGTTGCCAACCTTTATGAGAACAAAGGAATAAAGCATTTGATTGAATCTGCAGGAGAACTATTAAAACAAAAAGATGATATTATATTTGTCGTTTTAGGAGATGGACCAGAAAAAGAAAATTTAAAAAAACAGATAAAAAAACTTAATATAGAAAAAGAATTTTTGCTTCTGGGAGCAAAAAAAGATGCATTTTTATATATGAAGGCATTTGATATTTTTGTCTTGCCCTCTCAAAAAGAAGGATTTCCCTATACCCTTCTTGAAGCTGGACTTGCAAAACTTCCTGTTATTACAACCAATGTCGGAGGAATACCAGATCTTATAAACGAAACAAACGCGGTATCTGTAATGTCAAGAGACCCAAAACAACTAAAAGAAGCGATACTGAACCTTTTGAACAAAAAAGACATACAAAAAATAATATCTGAAAACTTATACAAAGATGTTTCTGAAAAATTTACTTTAAAAAATATGGTCCAAAAAACCAAAGAAGTTTACTCCTAACCCCCGCAATTCTCATTACATTACACTTTACGCGATCGCGTAAAGTGTAATGTAGAGAATAAAATAGTATGTAAGTTTATTTTAAAGACTCTAAAGTTCCCTGTTTTGTTACTTGAAATATCTCCACATATTTTAGTATATTTAAATGCTTCAAAGATAATAAAAAATCTTCTGGTATTTTTACATTTCCAATCCAAACGCTTTTTTGAACCATTTTAAATCCCAAGTTTAAAATAGCAATTCTTAACCAATCTCTTTTTCTTTTCTCTGTTTCTGGTATATCAAATATTATAATAGTTGCTCTGTTTGATTTTTCTTTTTTGTATTTATAACTTGGAAGCGCATTTTTTTGTTTTTCTTTTAAAGCTTTTATTTTTTCTATGCCTTTTTCTGTTATTTTTATAATAACCCCCTCTTTAACTCTTTTTTTGTCTATTAAATTATCTTGTTCTAAACGTTTTAATGTGACATAAAAATTATTACTGTATCTTTTCCATTCATTTTCACTAAAGTGTTTTTTCATTTCATCATAAGAAAATGCTTTATCTATTATCCTGTCAATTGTTAATTTTCCTAATAAAAATTCCTTAAGAAGATCTTTTGCAAAAGCATTATTTTGTTTTATTCTTTCTAAAATATTTAAAGTTATACTTTCTTTCATATTTTTATTTTTAATTATCAACTATTATTTTATACCATTATATTACATTATTCGCGATCGCGAAGAATGTAATATAAGTGCTTAGCGCTTTATTGCCAGACTAAACTAAGGCACCTTACTGAACCTCCTGATTTTATAAATTCAGATGTTTTTGACTCTATGACATTAAAGTTAAGTTTTTTTAACGTATTTTTTAAATTTTTTGACGCTTTGTTTAAAATAATATTCCTTTCAAATACAATACAGTTTGCGGCAAAGTTTTTTGCATCATCATCAGAAAGATATATTATATTTCCCTCCTTTTTTAATTTTTTTTCTGCCTCTTCAGAAAAAGCGCCTTTGACAGTCAAAAAATTATCATCTCCTATATATGCAAGCGCAGTATCTAAATGGTAAAAGTTTGGATTTTTAAGCTTTAAATGAACAATATCTTGGCCTTGTTTTAAATGTTTTTTTAACTCATCTTTTGCTTTTTTTGAACTTCTAAATCCATACCCTAAAAATAGTTTGCCTTTTGCAAAAAAAGCATCTCCCTGCCCTTCAAATTTTACATCCTTTGGCAGTTTTATTATTTCAAATTTTTCAGAGAAAAACTTTTCAAAATGCTTAACTTCCGGCATTCTTTCTTTGAAAGCAAAATTACTCAATATAAACTTTCCATTTATAGGAAGCCCAGCATTTGCCACAAAAACCATATCTGGACACCCCTTCTGAGGAGTTAGTTCACTAACATTTACGCCTATACTTTTAAAAATATTTTTCAAGTTCTCCCATTGTTTTTTTGCCAAAACAATATCAGGCTGATTTTTTTTATGCATCCACGGATTTATCTCATAATCTATTCCAAAATAGTCAGGGGGACACATTGTTATATTCATTTTCATAAATAAAATTTAATTAGTTAAATTGAATTTATTTTAAATCAAAAAAATAGAGTTTGCAACAAAGAAAAAATAAGGTAAAATTATAGTAGAAAAATTAAATTTCAACTCTTATGCCAACAAAAAACCAAGACAACAGCCCAAATCCAATAAAAGTAGCGTTACGCTCATTTTTTGACTTTAATATAACTCCAGAAGAAAGAAAAGAAACGATAAACCGACTTATAGAAGAATCAAAGGCAGATAACGCTTTTTATATAATGCTTTTTTTATCAACGCTAATAACCGCATCGGGACTTTTAACAGATAATATTGTTGTTGTTTTGGGAGGCATGCTTGTTGCTCCTTTGCTTACCCCCATATTAAGCCTAGGAATGGCAATGGCAACAACTCAAGAAGACTCTTTAAGAAGGTCTTTTAACATAATAGCAAAATCTGTTTTGCTTGTGCTTGCCGTTTCTTTTGTGACAACATTGTTTTTTAATTTTCCTGAAACAATTTTGCAAAAAAGCTCAGAGATAGCATCAAGAACCACAACTGATATGATATCTTTGTTTATTGCTTTGATAGCAGGGCTTGCAGCAGCATTTGCTTGGGCAAGGCCAAAAATGTCCGCGGCATTGCCAGGAGTTGCTGTTGCTGCATCAGTCTTGCCTCCATTGGTGGTTTCTGGTATAGGTCTTGCATATTTTCAAAAAGATATTTTTTGGGGGGCGTTTCAATTGTTTTTTTCAAATATAATAATAACTATTTTGGCCAGCTTAACTATTTTCTCCCTTTTTGGATTTTTCACTGTAAGAAAGGTAGAAGAAAAAAAGATAAAAGAAGAGTTAAAAGAGCTGGAAAGAGAAAAAAAAGAAATAATAAAAGAAATAGCAAAAGAAGAAAAAATGGAGACAAACAACACAAAAAAAACTAAAAGAAAAACTAAAAAATAGACATGTCACTTCATGATGAAACTCATCTGCACCACTTTCTGCAAAACAAGGAGATGAACGAAATGTATCTCTCTGTTTTTTTGATGTCCCTTGCCCAAAGCATAATATCTATATTCGTTCCAATATATCTTTACTTTTTAGGATATTCAATTGAACAAATACTTTTTTATTTTTTTTTAATATCTTTTTTTGTTGTGTTGTTTATGCCGTATTTGGCACAACTCATATCAAAAATAGGAGTAAAGCATTCAATAAGCATAAGCATACCATTTTACATAATATATTTTTTAGGATTAAGTATTTTGGACTCTTCTCCTTGGCTTTTTTACATACTTCCTGCAGTTATAGCTGTAAGGCTTGCTCTTTACAACACAAGCTACCATCTTAACTATCTGGAGCATGAAGATGCAAAGCACAGAGAAAAACAGGTTTCCATACTGCTTGCTATACCAGTTCTGGCAAGTTTGTTGGCGCCGTTTTTCGGAGGTCTTGTAATATCAGCATTTGGATATTCTTATCTTTATGCTGTTGGATCTATTTTGTTGTCTGTATCAACAATCCCACTTCTTTTAACAAA
Organism: Candidatus Azambacteria bacterium; assembly: GCA_027048495.1. GTDB lineage: Bacteria > Patescibacteriota > Minisyncoccia > GWC2-36-17 > M10-OD1-4 > JALTWS01. The sequence continues at coordinate 23,284 of JALTWS010000041.1, read as the reverse complement.
AGACCAAAAAGAAAAAATGAAATTTAAAAAAATAGACATATTCAAAGACATAATTAATAAAAAAAGAAGAAACATTTCTTTGAGTTTTATCGGATATGCATCTGCGGCAACAATAGGAATGGTCGTGTGGCCGATATTTTTAACAACACTGGACATATCAACAAAATATATAGGAATGATAATATCGTTCTCCGCAATTTTAACATTGATAATTTTTTATTTTATTGAAGAAAAAAAGGAAAAAGAACTCAAAGAAAAAGAAATTAAAAAAAGAACTTTCCTGCATACATTAGGATGGATAGGAAGAATGTTTGCTGATTCAATGTTTTTGGCGTTTTTGGTTGATTTTTACAAAAAAATAGCATTTCGGCTTTTAAGCGTCCCATGGACTACATATACATACGACATTGCTAAAAAGCAAGATTATTTTAGATTTATAGTGTCAAGAGAAGTAACATTTAACATATCAAGAATGCTTTTTTTACCAATATTAATTTTACTTTTTAATATTAACTTAATGCCGTTTACCTTATCTTTTATGCTTGCTGCGGTATTAAGCCTTCTTTATGCAAAAATAGTAAAAGTATAAAAGCAAAAATTGTGGACAATTTTTGTTGTTATTCTTTTATTTTGATATAATAAATACATAAAAAGGATAATAATTCATTTCAAAAATATGATAAAAAATAAGCTTTTTTTTCTTAGTGTTTTAGTTTTTTGCATGTTTGTTTTTTTTGATTATGCATCTGCTCAAACAACTACCCCGCAAACAACACAAGACGCAATACCAGACGCTTCTTTGGGGACATTTCAAGAGCCTGAAGCAATAGACATTTCTGCAGATGATCTTGTAAAACAAGATGAAGATGTTACTTCAGAAGACTTGCAAATACAAGAACCTATCCTACTTCCTGACAGCGGTCTGTATTTTTTTAAAAATATAGGAAGAATTATAAAATATTCTTTAACTTTTGATCCAGTAAAAAAAGCTGAACTAGGTTTGCGATATGCAGATGAAAGGATTATTGAGTTAAAAAAATTGGCAGAAAAAACAAAAGATCCCAAAAAAGTAGAAAGAGCTCTTGAAAAATATGAAAAAGAAAAAGAAAAGATACTAAAAAGAATAGAGGCTGTAAGAAACGACCCAAAAAAAGCAGATAAAATAGAAAAAATATTGGACAGGCTTGCTGATAAAGAAATAAAGCATCAAAAGCTTCTAGAAAAACTGGAAAATAACCTTCCTGAAGAAGCTAAAGAAAAAATAGAGCAAAGAAGAGAAAAAGCCTTAGAAAGATTTGTAAAAACAATAACAACTGTTGATGATCCGCAAAAACTAGAAAAAAGACTAGCAAAAATACTACAAAACCAAAAAGGAAGCAAATTTAAAGATTTTAAAAATTTGGAAGTTTTAGAAATGATAGAACAAAAAGCTCCAGAAGAAGCTAAAGAAGCTATAAAAAGAGCAAGAGAAAATACATTAAAAAGATTAAATGAAAGATTGTCAAAAGCAAATCCTGAAGATAGAGAAAGGTTTGTTGATTATTTAAGCAAAATATCAGGAAACCCAGCAAGACAGTTGGCTTTAATTGAAGAGTTAGAAGATGACTCCCCAGAATACTTAAAAGAAATAATGGTAAAATCTCAAGATAGACTCTTCAGAAAAATAGAAAAAGAACTAAAGCAAGTAAAAAATCCTCAGGCAAGAAGAGCTATACTAAAACACCTTGAAGATGGAGATGTTGAAGACTTAAAAATCTTAAAGAAAATAGAAAACAATGTAGACCAACAGACTGCACAAGAAATTCAAAAAATTAAAAAAATAGCAAAAAACAATGCTAAAAGATTGATTCAAAATCCTGAAAGAAGAGCTGCTATCCTAAAAAAAGCAAAAGACATAGAATCCCTAGAAGCTTTAGAAGAGCTTGAGATGGAACTTCCAGAAAAAGACAAAGTTTTCATAAGAGAAGCAAAAAGACAAGCAAGAGAAAATATACTACGAGCGTTAAACAGCACTTCTGATCCACAACAAAAAAAAGCTATATTAAAAAGAATAACCAGTGATGACCCAACAACAATAAGAGTCCTTGAAAAAATATTAGAAGACGCATCAGAAGAAGAGAGAGAAAGGCTTAAAGAGCTAAGAGAATACCAATTGGAAAGAATAAAAAATAGAATAGATATGTCAGATGATTCAAAAAGAATAAGGCTATTAAAAGAAAAAATAGAAAGACAAAAAGAATTAAAAGAAGCTTTTGAAAAAATAGATCCTGAAGTTATAAATAAAATAAAAAACAAAGACTCTTTTATGAGAGAAAGAGCAGAAAGAACTATAAGAATGGCAAAAAGCTCTTTGGAAGATGCAAAAAGAACAGCAAAATCATTTGAAAATACAGCAAGAAGGACTCTTATAGAAAGAATGATAAAAGAATCAGCAGAAAAACTAAAAGACGCACAAGAAGCGTTTAATGAAGAAGATTTTGGCGAAGCATTTGGAAAAGCTAATGCTTCTTTAAGAATATCAAGAAATGTAATAAGAATAATAAAATCTTCCCAAATACAACCAGAGACAAATAAAACCCCGTCTTCTTTAAAACCCAAAAAAGTTATAAACGAAGAGTTTGAAAAAAGACTTGGAGAAAAAAGAGAGTTAAGAAGAGAGTTAAAAGATAATTCAGAAAAAGGCACAAAACCAAGAATAATAAGAGAAGATGAAATAAGAGACGCTTTTAAGAAAAAAAGAGAAATGATGGAAGAAAGAGAAAAAACGATGAAAGAAGAAATGATGGAAGAAGAAATGATGGAAGAAGAAATGATGGAAGAAGAAAAAGAATTTAATAAAACATTTCCACCACAAAGCAATGTACTCTGCACTCAACAATACAAACCAGTATGTGGAGTTGACGGCAAAACCTATCCAAATGCATGTGTAGCAACAAAACAAAATGGGGTTAAAATAGCATACGAAGGAATATGTAAAATACCTAAGCCTTCTGTTGATTTAAAAAGATAAAATAAAAATAAAAATCCACTCTTGACTTAATTTTAAGGGTGGATTTTTATTTTGTTCTGGTATATACTTTATACCTATGAAAAAAACTAAAAAATACAAAATAATAACCTTCGGATGCCAAGCAAATAAATCCGATTCAGAAAGGATAGCTTATGTTTTGGAATCTTCCGGATATAAAAAAACAGCAGATGAAAAAAACGCTGATGTTTTGGTATTTAACACCTGCTCCGTTAGAAAATCAGCAGAAGACAGAGTCTTTGGCCAAGCAAAAAATATAACAAAGATAAAAAAGCAAAACAAAAACTTAAAAGTGATACTTACCGGATGTATGATGCATCATAAAAAAGAATATCTTCAAGAAAAAATGCCTTTTGTTGACATATTCCTGCACATAAAAGATTTATATACCCTACCTTCTCTTTTGGGAGAAACTTTAAAAATAAAACCAAAAGAATATCTTTCCTTTGAAGCAAAGCATGAGTCAAATTTCAGAGCATATATTCCAATATCTTACGGATGCAACAACTTCTGCACTTATTGTATTGTTCCTTTCTCAAGAGGAAAAGAATATTCAAGACCAAAAAAAGAAATTATAAAAGAAGCAAAAGAACTAATAAAAAAAGGCTACAAAGAAATCTGGCTTTTGGGACAGAATGTTAACTCTTATGGCATAGAAAACTACTCAAACAAAACAATCTGGGATGGAAAAACTCGCAAAGGAGAAAAACCAATAATCAAAAAAGGTTGTTGCACTTTTTCTGATCTTTTAAAAGAAATAGATAAAATAAAAGGAGACTTTTGGATAAGATTTACTTCTCCTCACCCAAAAGATTTTACAGACGAGCTTATAGACACCATAGCAAACTCAAAAAAAATAACTAACTATATAAATTTACCTGTTCAAGCAGGAGATGATGAAATTTTAAAAAAAATGAACAGAACCTACACTGTTGCTCATTACGAACAACTTGTTCAAAGAATACGAAAAAAAATACCAGACATAGCAATATCAACAGATACAATAGTCGGATTTCCTCAAGAAACAAAAAAACAGTTTGAAAACACAAAAAAACTATACAGAAAAATAGGATTTGATATGGCGTTTATTGCCAAATACTCTCCTCGCCCAAATACTGCTTCTGCTATTGCCTTAAAAGACACAGTCTCCCAACAAGAAAAAGAAAGAAGGCATAAAGAACTTACTAAAGTTTTAGAAAAAGGACTATTGAAAAAAAACAAACAACTTTTGGGCAAGATTTTAAGAGTGCTTGTTGATGAGAAGAAAAAAGGAAAAGCCTATGGAAGAACCGAAGGAATGAAATTGGTTGAAATCCAAAATCCACAAAAAGCAAAAATTGGAGAATTTGTTGATGTAAAAATAACACAAACCGGAGCATGGGCTCAAAAAGGAGAAATAATAAGCCAAAAATAATAGCAATAGTAGGGCCAACAGCATCAGGAAAATCGGATTTAGCTGTTTTTTTAGCAAAAAAATACAAAGGAGAGGTTATATCATGCGATTCAAGGCAGGTTTACAAAGGACTTGATATCGGAACCGGAAAAATAACCAAAAAAGAAATGAAAGGCGTCCCTCACCATCTTTTGGATGTTGCAAATCCAAAAAAATTTTTTGATGTGGTTTCTTTTAAAAAACTGGCAGACAAAAAAATAGAAGAAATATTAAAAAGAAAAAAAATTCCGATTTTATGTGGAGGAACTGGACTTTATATTGATGCTGTTGCAAAAAATATACAGTTTCCAAAAACAAAAGCAAACTGGGATTTGCGAAAAAAACTTGATAATAAAAATGAAAAAGAGCTTTTTGAAATGTTAAAAAAACTGGATCCAAAAAGAGCAAAAACAATAGACAAACACAACAAAAGAAGACTGATAAGATCAATTGAAATAGCAAAAGAGCTAGGAGAAGTAAAACCAACAAAACAAAATCCAAAATATGATGTTTTGTATATAGGAATAACTTTACCAAAAGAAAGGTTGAAAGAAAAAATAAAAAACCGCTTGGAGAAGCGATTAAAAATGGGAATGATAAAAGAAGCAGAAAATCTTCATAAAAAAGGATTATCTTATAAAAAAATGGAGCTTTTAGGGCTTGAATACAAATATATGGCGCTTTTTCTGAAAGGAAAGATTACAAAAGAAAAAATGAAAGAAGAACTTGCAACAAAAATAAACCAATACGCAAAAAGGCAAATGACTTGGTTTTCAAAAAACAAAAAAATAAACTGGATAACAACAAAAAAAGAAGCTGAAAAATTAACAAAAGAATTTTTAAAACAAAACTAAAATAACTTTTTTGGATTTATTTTTATAATCTTATCATCTCCTTTTTTGGGATCTCCCCTTCCATCTGTGTTTGATGTTGTAATATATAAATATCCGTCAGGACCCAAAGAGACATTTCTTATTCTTCCAAATTTTCCTTTAAAATGCGACTTAAAATACACCACTTTGTTGTCTTTTATTTTTGCTTCATACAAAGACTCCCCTCTTAACCCGCCAAAAAATATGGATCCATTTAAAAATACAGCCGATGCAGGAGCCCAAGTAACATCTGGTCCCGAATGCAATATTGGCGCCTCCATACCCGGCTTTTTTTCATCTCCTTGTATATCTGGCCAACCATAATTTTTGCCTTTTTTAATTAAATTTAACTCATCATATCCAGATAAAATCCCCGATCTTCCATGCTCGGTTGACCAAAGCTGTCCTTTGTCGTCCCAAGTTATTCCTTGAGGATTTCTATGTCCATAAGAATAGACAAAATTTGAAAAGGGATTGTCTTCTGGCACGCCTCCATCATCTTTTATTCTTAATATTTTTCCAGCCAAAGAATTTATATCTTGAGCAGATTTTGGCATTCTTGCATCTCCAACAGTTATATAAAGATATCCGTCAGGACCAAATTTTATTCTTCCTCCATCATGATAAATCGCTCCGGGAATATTGTCTAAAATAACCTTTCTGTCGCTTAAAATGTTTCCGTTTAATTTATACCTTTCTACTCTATTTATCAGCTTCCCGTCTATTTTTGATGTTAAATAAAAATAGATAAAATTATTCTCTGAAAAATTCGGATGTAAAGCCATACCCAAAAGCCCCCCTTCTCCTTTATGAACAACTCCTTTTATTTTAATTTTTTCTCCATTACCTATTTTTCTTAATGTTCCTGGCCTTTCTGTAACTAAAATATCCCCCGATGGTAAAAACGCTAATTCCCAAGGTATATTAAGATTTTCTGCTACAACCTCATAAACAAAATCGTCTTTTTTGTTGTTTTCTTTTGTAACTTTCTCTTCTTCTTTTTTGCTGTCAAATTCAAAAACCTCCGTGCTTTTTTGTACACTGCTTTTTTGTTTGGTGTTATAAAAATAATAACCAGCAAAAAATAATGACAATATTACAATAAAAAATAAAACTTTTCTCATAACAATTATAATAATAACACAAAATAATAACAAAACAAAAAAGACGCTTTACCTGAGCGTCTTTTTTGTCCTGAAATATAGTATGTGCGCCCACTAGGACTCGAACCTAGGACCATCTGCTTAAAAGGCAGTTGCTCTACCAACTGAGCTATGGGCGCGCATAAGTTGTAATATTAACAAAAAACAAAACTAAAAAGCTTTCTTGAAAGCTTTGTTTTAAATAGTAGCATATTTTTTCAAAAAAATAAAGAGTTTTTATTCTTTTTCTAAAACATACCTGAGAAGCTTTTTTGACCAGATCTCTCCTGCATAGCCAACACCAATGCGCGGTGTTTTTTTAATATCTTTTTTGGAGACAACTTCTCCCCTATCTTCTATCCAAAGCTTTGTTTTTTTCTTTATTTTTTTTCCGTTAAATGATCTGTTAATTTTTAAAAATTTAGTAAGTTTTCCCGGACCATTTAACTTCCCTGCTCCTCTTATTAAAATAGCCGAAGGATGTCCTTTTTTTCCACAAACAACATTTAACATATCATACATACCATATATTAAATATACATAAAATACTCCTCCTTCGTTAAACATTGGCGCATTTCTTTTTGTCTTTCCTTTGCTTGCATGAGAAGCTTTATCCTCAAATCCATCGTATATTTCAACTTCATTTATTTTCAAAGCAATTTCTTTTTTACGATATCTCCTTACAAGATATTTGCCAAGTAAATTTTCAGCAACAAAAAAAGCGTCTTTTTTAAAAAAGCTTTTGTCTAAAACTTTATTTTGCATAATTATTTTTTAGATTCAAACTTGCTAAAAAGTTTGTCAAAAAAAGAGTAGATAAAACAAAATATTTTAGCCCCTACAAAACCATAAAGAAAGCTTAAAAAAGCTCCCCACAAAAACGAACCAAAAGATATCCAAACAAAGCCCGGTAAAACCACCTCAAGCAACTGAACATGAAAAACTTTTTGAGCAGGCAAAACTAAAAACAGTCTCCACGAAATAGAAAGCAAATAAAAAGCAACAGCAAAAACCCCAACGCTCCAACAGATTCTTGAGAGTTTTTTATTTTTTACCATTTTATTTTTTAATAATTATTTTAAAGATTCAAATTTTTCTCTGAATTGCTCTTCTGTTGCCCCGCCCATAGCAAAAAATTCATCGTTTATCAAAATCCCAGGACTGGACAATATTCCGTACTTTTGAACAAGCGCCTGTCCTTCTTCTGTTGCCATATCAATATCTTCAACAGTCAAGTCATATTCAGACTTTAATTTTTCTAAAACCTCTTTGACAGCAACGCAATGCTGGCATCCATTAGGGCGAATAAGTGTAACTTTTATCATAGCTTTGTTTATTATTTTATTACTATTAATAATTATATCACTATTTGCTTTTTTTGATAATACGAGAAATCCACACCGCAATTACTATAACAACAACAGCGATCACCGGACCAATCCAATCAGAATCCAACCAAGAAGTTGTCTTTTCTGCAGCTTCATTTTCTTCTATCCCATGAGCTAAAACATTATTTGAAAATAAAAACAATATACCCAAAAAATAGATTAAAAATCTCATATCATTTTCTTCTTACTTTTAAATGCGTCCCATAAAACAACTATGCTTATAATCCCGGCAAAAACAAGCCAAGGCACAACACCTCCCGTTCCCGGAGGTATTTGCAAAGAAGACTCAATAGCTCCAGATTCTGCAATAGTAGGAACAACAAATTCTAAAAACTTGTTCCACGATTTGTGAATTATAGAATCTTCAAACCAAGCCATACCGAATATTCCATAGTTTAAAATAAACGCTCCAAGGCCCAAAAGTGCCCACGCAACCCATCTTTGAACTTTTTCTTTGTAAGCAGTTAGCTTATTCATAGCGTTTATGCCCAAAACGGCCAAAACAACCAAAAACAACAAAGGAACCATTCTTCCTATGCCATGTATAGCCCCCAAAGAAGCTCCAACAGTTGGTATGCCCAAAGTTGCAACATATCCAAAAAGAATATAAAAAGCTGGGTTTGGACACCCAACCCCTGCATTGCCAAGGAAAAATCCCAAAAAGAAACTTCTGACATAATCGTTTTTTCCTTGCAAAGACTGAGGTAAAATAGTTTGCTTAAACGGAAGCTTAAATTTTATAAGCCCAAGCTCTGAAAGACCAAACACAATAGCCGCAATTCCTCCCAAAAGAAGCATATAACTTATCACCTTGTAAAGCTCAACAAAGCCTCCCAGCCAGCCCAAAGCCATTCCATAAATTGAAAATGTTAGTATTAAGCCAAGACCAAAAAACAATGCCATACCAAGCCCTTTACCTGTTTTTCTTGATAATGCAAGCGGAACTATAATAAAAACCAAAGGAAATGTACAAGGCAGAAAGATCATAGAAAGCCCCGCTAAAAATGCCAAAGCAAATCCGGGAGTAAACTGTGGAGATGTCCATAAGCTAAATAAGCCTATTAAGATAATAGAAAACAAAAAGAACGCAGAAGTAACAAGCCAGATTTTTAATTTATTGTTGTCTATCATATATTGTCTATTGCCCTTTTTAATTTCTCTTCCACTTCTATTGCTATTTTAGCAAGCTCGTCGTTTTTTATCATACCCATAGCAACTGTTGGAACAACAGCAGAAACAAATACGCTGTCGCCTTCTTTGTAAACGATAACATTACAAGGCAAAAGAAGACCAATTTCTTTTTCAGCCTGCAAAGCCTTATACGCAAAAGGAGGGTTGCAAGCGCCCAATATTACATACTCTTCATAATCAACATTAATTTTGTTTTTAAGAGTTGTCTTTACATCTATTTCAGTTAATATACCAAAACCTTCTTCTGCCAACGCTTTTTTTGTTTTTTCTACAGCCTCTTCAAATGGAATGTCCAGCTGTTTTTTATAACCATAGCTCATATTTTTAAATTTAATATTAATTTATCTTATTTGTAAGTATAATACAAAAGCATCAAAAACAAAAACGCCTTTTTAGGCGTTTTTGTTTTTTGCAAAGTTAGTTTACAACGGTCAAGTCACCCAACATTCCTCCTTCCCTATGTCCTGGTATTGCACAATAATATTCAAACTGCCCTTCTTTGTTTGGAGTAAAATCAACCACAGCTGAAGGTCCTCTTAAAGGAACGTCAACACCAAGCTCATCTATTGTAAATGTATGGATACCTGTATTTTGAAAAGTTATCCTAACCGGCTGTCCTTTTTTTAATTCTAAATTGTCAGGAGTAAAAAACAAATTTCCAGAAACCATATTTAACTCTTTTACACTAGAAGAATCATTTTGTTGTGCTCCTTGTTGTTGCTCAGGTTGGCTTTGCTCATCTCCTAAAATCTTAAACTTAGCAATAAAGTTATTGCTCTTCACAGGAGTGTCTGCCCCCGGAAAGTCAAAAATTCCGTTGTTGTTTGCATCTTTGTGCAACATTGCATAAAGCACAACTCCTCCACTTACAGTTTCTTCTAAAGTTATGTTAAGATCATTTATTATTCCCGCAGTCAAAACGCCGCTTTTTCCTATAACTCTTCCCGGTTTGCCGTTGTTATCCATATGAATTGCAACAAACCCCGGCTCTGACAAGCTAACTTCGCTTACTGTTATTGTGTTTCCACTTAAAGCTTGATTTTTCACAGATACATAATCCTCAGATACTGGAGTATTGGAAAAATTAGCTCCATTTCCTTTTTCTTCTGAATGAGTAGAAACATCAGCTGGAGCAGGAGCGTTAACTGTTATATCGTCTTTGTCTTTCCCTGCTATGACCCAAACAACTCCAACAACTATTATAATTGAAATTATAGCTATTATGTATTTGTTATTCATAATTTTTTATTTAATTATTATTAGCTTAAGTTTAATCAAAAATTATTTTTAAGTCAAACTACAAAACCTCTATTATTAACTCTTCTCCATGATCATCTGTTTTGTCCGTTGGATTTAGTCCTCCACATACAGCCGCATCAACCTTTGTTTTTTTGTTTGCCAAAAAAGTCAAAGTTGCTTTCTGTCCGGGCTGAAGATGTCCTCCGGGCAAAGAAACTCCAAAATCTGGTATCTCAACAGCATGAGCAACAGTATCTCTGTTTTCAAGCTTCAAAACAACAGTATCTCCAAGATTTACCCTTATAGTTGATGGGTTGTATCTGTTATTTTCCATAACAACATTGAAAGTTCTTGTTTTTGGAGTTGCGCTATCAATGTTCTTTTTATCTGCAAAAATAAACGCCGCAACAACAAGTCCAACCGCTATTGTCAAAGATGCTAATGTTGTCTGATTCATAACACTATATTAGTTTAATTATAAATTACTGCTTTTTGGAAGGCGCCTTGCACACTGCCGGCTTGCTTATTTTTTTTGAAATCAAATAAATTGAAAACAAAAGTAAAATGACCCCCAATATGCCAAACTCTTGTCCGCCAAAAGGAAAATAAGCAAGCACTCCTCCAACTCCAATCATAGCAAGCAAAGAACCAACTATAAGCGTTCCACAAGTGGCACATCCTACTCCAAACACTCCGCTTACCAAACCACCAAAGCCTACCACTCCGCTTTTTTCAGCTATTTTTTTGTTTTTTGAAATATAAAAAGCAAGCATGGAAACATTAAGCCCAAACAAAACAGCTATCAAAAAAGTGTAAGAAGCCGCAAGCACTGTAAAGTTAGTTGCCAAAGAACCAAAAAGAGCAACCAAAAGCTTTAGCTTGTCAAAAAAAGGAGCTCCAGAATCAGCAAAAACAGTAAATATAAGTCTTATATTTGCAAGCCACGTTGCCAAAACAAACAAAAACAAACCTACAAAAACAGTAGAAAATATATACTTTTTTTCTTTCAGGACAATTTGAACAGCATTTTTAACTATATTCATTTTTAAAGCTTTAGTTTTTTATTGAGAAGATTTTAAAGCTATATCAATAACAGCTTTAACAGCAGAGTAAGGTTGAGCGCCTGATATTGGATATTTTTTACCATCTTCAGCTATCAAAACACTATAAGGAGTTCCTGTGCCTCCAGATGCAATAGCATCTTGCAAGTCCTCTTCTATATGCTGATCATATTTTGTGCTTTTCATACATTCTTCAAACTTTGCTCTGTCAAGCCCTATGTCCTCTGCTATTTGAGGAAGCAAAGACTGGTCAAGCTGATTGTTTGACGGAGTTATTTCAAATATTTTATCCGCATACTTCCAAAACGCTTCATTTCCACCAAGTTCATTTGCGCATTCTGATGCTTTTGCTTCATTTCTTGCTTTGAACGGGTGAATAGAATCTAAAGGAAAGTGCCTATAAACCCAAGCAACTTTTCCGTCTTTTCCATATTCGTCCATAACCCTTTGCATAGTGGAATGAAACCTCTTGCAAAAAGGACATTCAAAATCAGAAAACTCAACTATTTTAATCGGAGCATTTCTGTCCCCTCTTATGTGGTCTTTTTCGGTAATTGGCCTTATATTATCCACATTACCACTAGATGGCCTTGGAGTTGGAGTTGTAGGGTTTGTTGGGTCTACAACATTTCCTGCCTGTTGTCCTCCAGAACCGCCAGAATAAAACACAGCTCCGGCTATTAAAAGCCCAGCCACTAAAATAGCTACAGGCACAGCATAAGGATTTTGCTGTGAAGAAACAGAAGCGCCTTCTGCATTCTCAGAAGCGGCAATTTTTTGGGCTTTCAGCTCCTTTAACCTTTCTTCTGCTTCTTTTATTTGTTTGTCTATATCGTTCATTGTTTTTGATTAAATTATTACACAATTATTGTAACAAAAATAAAGACAAAAGCAAAGCTTACTCAAATATTATTTCTATTTTGTCTTTGTCCCTTAATGAATACTTTTCAAACTCCGTATTTTCTTTGCCATTTACCAGCATCTTTAAAGTTCCTTTTTCTCCATTGCAATTCTCAAATATGCAGTTTTCATTGAAGGTTTTTCCCCAAATCTTAAAAAACCTTTCCAAAACTAAATCATCAGACGATACTCTTCCTGGTATTTCAATATGAATTGTTCCTGAAGCATCATGAGTATGCATCGGTTCATGAAAGCCGTCTGGCCTTATTCCTGTGTTTGGCGGTATTATGACATTTTCTCCTTTTATAGTTATTTTCACATTAGGATGAAGATGCACGCCTCTTTTTGAAACAAGCTCTGAAGTTTTAGTATCTGCCTTTTTATTTTCACTGCCGCTTTGATCATCTAAAAAATAGATTACTCCAAAAACAAGCAACACCACAAAAACCAAAGAAAATACCGTTGTTTTAAAATCTACTTTTTCGTCTATTTTTTTGTGTTCTTTTTTAAGAGATTTTATTTTCTCTTCTGTCTTTTTGATCTCCTCATCTATATTGTCCATAGTTTTTTAGGCTAATTATTAACAAATCCTTACCTAAAAAACTATGTTATAAATTCTTGGGTTTAGCCTCCCTTTTCTGAAAGCTAAAATCAAATGATAATTTATTTTAAACAAAAAATCTGAAAATTTAACAAAAAAGAAAAAAATAGGTCGTGTTGGCTTTTTGTTTTGCTTTTGCAGAAAAACCTTTGCAAAAAATACAAAAAACATAAAAAACGGCGAAGCAACGGCAAAAATATCAACCTCACTTGTGTGCTTGCTGTTATAAAACGCTCCGCCAAGGCTTTTTGAAACACACCCAAACCTGTCAAAAACCATAAGATGCCCGCAAAGCAAAGACAAAAAAACAGAAATAAAAACCAAAAACAAAGCAACAAAAGCTAATTTATTTTTTCCCAAAAAACTTATCATGCTCTTATTGTAACAAAATAAACTACTTTTTAAAATAATGCTTTTTTAAAAAATAAACCCCCCAAACAAGAACCACTGTCCCCAAAACACCAATTGCAATTTGAAGTTCCAAAGGTAAAACAGCAGAATAAGCAAATATGTAGCTGAAAGGAGATATTCCTATCAAAGTAGCAAAAAAATAAGTTCTAAACTTTATAAAACGAAAAAGTCCTAAAATATAACTTAAAATATCCACTGGAAGAGCAATTCTTAAAAAAACCATGGTAAGGAAAGTATAGCTTTCAGGAAGCAATTTTTCCACTTTTTCAAGCTGTTCTTTTGAAAAAAATTTTTCAACCAAAGGTCTTCCGTATTTTCTTGCCAGAAAAAAAGCAACCACAGCGCCAAGTATCCAACCAATTATACTTAGAGTACCTGTAACAAAAGGCCCCCATACATTGGAAGCAACAGGAAGTAAAAACCCCATTCCCAAAGGAGCAATAACAATAGCCAAAAAAATCAAAAAAACATAGGCTAACATCCCCCAGATGCCTCCCATATCAACAATATATTTTAATTCCTCGTTATACTTTTGAGAAAGTTGGGAAATAAAAATAAAAGCCGCCGTTCCTAAAGCTAAAGCTATAAAAATTTTTACTCTATTTTTAGTTTTCTTTTCCATTTGAAAATTTTCTACGGTTTATTGCATAATCCTCTACTCCTTTTCCAAAAAAAGGCAAAAAAAGCATATTATCCAAACGATCGCATATTTTTTTGTCTCTGAAAGCACTTATGCCGATGGTCATGCCGGTATGCCCCTCATCTGGTTGCGCTTTGTAAGTTCCAAATATCCTATCCCACAAAGAAAGATTAAACCCAAAATTGCTGTTTGTTTCTTGTGTTTTTATTGAGTGATGCACCCTGTGCATATCTGGAGTTACAACAAAAAGCCTTAAAAAAGAATCCAACCAAAAAAACATTCTCACATTGCTATGGTTAAACATAGCCATAGCATTTAAAATAATCTCAAAAATAACAACAGCCAAAGCAGGAGCTCCTAAAATAACTATAGCAGAAAATTTAATAAGCATAGAAAGTATTATTTCAAATGGATGAAATCTTGCTCCAGTTGTAACATCAATATCCAGATCCGCATGATGTACCCTATGCAAACGCCAAAGCAAAGGAACAGCATGGAACATAACATGTTGCAAATATATAACCAAATCCAAAAAAACAACAGAAAAAATCACAGCAACCCAAAAAGGAAAATCAAAATAGTTAAATATTCCCCAGCCCGTATTCTCTGCAAAGACTGCAACCCCAACTGCTGCCGCAGGAAACAAAAGCCTCAGCAAAAAAGTATTTAAAAATACCAAGGAAAGGTTATTTGCCCAACGAAATGCTTTAGAAACTAAAAGTTTTCTTTTTGGCAAAAAAACCTCCCACAAAGCCATTAAAAACAAAACACCAACAAAAAAAGAAAGCCTTATTGTCGCTTCATTTTTTAAAATAATATCTTCCATAAAAAAATAATAACATTTTTTTAAAATTTATAAAACAAAAAGGAGGTCTTAAGACCTCCTTTTTGTTTATATTAGTTCTGCCCTTTTAAGTAAGATAGCATTGTGTCTGCATCTGAAACCTCAAACGGATCAGTTTCGCAATTGTCAGAATATCCAGGCTCAACAAACATCTTTTTTATCTCTCCGTCCTCAACATACATGCTGTATCTCCAAGACCTCATTCCAAAACCAAGATTTTCTTTTTTAACAAGCATGCCCATCTTCCTTGTAAAATCTGCATTTCCATCTGGAAGCAAAAAGACTTTATTTACTCCCAGATCTTTTCCCCATTTGTACATTACAAACGCATCATTTACAGAAAGACATATCACTTCATCCACTCCCAATTCTTTGAATTGGTCATATTTCTCTTCATATCCTGGAAGATGAGTTGAGGAGCAAGTTGGAGTAAACGCCCCCGGCAAGGCAAATAAAACTATCTTTTTGCCTTTGAAAATTTCATCTGTTGTTAGATCCTTCCAAACGAAAGGATTTTCTCCGCCTACACTTTCATCGCGAACTCTTGTTTTGAAAGTTACATTTGGTACTTTGTTGTCTATCATATTTTTAAAGTTAATTGTTAATTATTACAACTTAAAAAGAGAAATAAAACAAAGCAAACCAACAAAAACCGCCGACCAACAATTTTGGCTTGCCAAATATTAAATTTCTTTGAAGAGTAACTCAAAAACGATGTTTCCATCGTTGCGCCATTTTTATAATATCACAAAACAATAAAAATTGCAAACGAAAATTTGATTTTTTTGGAAAAATAAGTATTATAAAGACAAAACCTTAAAAAACACAAGGAGAAAAAAATGGGTAAATTTTTAATAATCCAGGCAAGGCCGGAAAAGCCGGCAGCAGAAAATGAACTTGAGGCTTTTTTGAAGTTCTCAGGACTTTCTCCTTCTGATGTTGATGTTATAAACGCAAGCTTGGGAGAGACTTGTTCTTTGGAAAAATTACCGGAATATTCCGGAATAATATTAGGTGGGGGTCCTTTGTGTGTCAACAAACAAGACAAAGAGGAAAGCGAAAAAGCTTTGGAAGACTTCCTTTTATCTACGCTTGAAGTTGTCAAAAAACATGACCTTCCTTTTTTGGGAGCCTGCCTTGGCATCGGTATAGTTGGAAAAAGCGCAGGATGCAAAATATCAACAAAATACGGAGAAGATGTCGGAGAAATAAAAGTAAAGCTCACACAAAAAGGCAAAGAGGACGACCTTTTAAAAGAAGTTCCTGATGAATTTTCCGCATTTGGCGGACACAAAGAAGCATGCGAAGAACTCGCAGAAGATGCTGTTTTACTTGCAAGCTCAGATGCCTGCCCTGTGCAAATGTTTAAGATAAAAAACAACATCTACGCTACACAATTTCATCCGGAACTTGACTATGACGGACTTTGCGTAAGAATAGATATCTACAAACACTATGGATATTTTGATCCTGAAGAAGCTCACGAGCTTAAAGAAAGAAATAAATATGTGCATATAGTCCACCCGTTCAAAATACTAAAAAACTTTGTTACAAAATACAAAAACCGCCAGTAAAAATACTCGGCGGTTTTTTCTTTCCCTATAATCATTCCTAGGAATAATCCTAGGGATAATCCTAGGGATAATCCTAGGGATAATCCTAGGGATAACACTAGGAATACTCCCCAAACCAAACTAAACCAAACAAAATCAAACCAAACAAAATCAAACCAAAAACAACTTTACTTAACTATCTCACGATCGTGAGATAGTTAAGTAAAATTTTATGTATATGTTTTGTTGTTTTAACTTTCAAAACTTTTTATTTCACTTGTAAATGCAAGTTAGATAAAAAACAAATTTATTATATTTGAAAATTAAGTTAAAAAAGTAAGATACCCTATCCACAAAACAAGCAAAAAATAATAAACACTCCAGCCTTTTGCTTGTGGAAAATATTTTGCAAAAACCCCAAGATATTTTTTGTACCATTTATCATCTCCAAAAAAAGAGATGATCATCGCTCCGATACTATCAACAAGCAAAACAAAAAATATAATGATTTCCAACTTCATGATTTTAAAAATTTAATTAATTTTAAAAATGCTTTTTTTCTCATTGAAATTTTGTTTTTCTCCTCCTTTGTCATCTGAGCAAAAGTCTTCTTTGACCCTTTTGGCGCAAATATAAAATCCCAGCCAAAGCCGCTTTTTCCTTTTGGAGAAACCACCTTTCCCAAAACAACTCCTTCAAAAAAATAAGCCTTGCCTTTTGAATCTAAAAATCCAATCATAGTTTTTGCCTTTGCGTTTTTATTTTTCGCATCTTTTACCAAATTAAAAATACCCCCTGGACCAAGCGCCCGCAAAAACCATTTAATCAAAGGACCGGGCAAATTTTTAAGCGCAGATATATACAAAGATGTATCCTCAACAATAATATTTCTATAGCCCATCTTTTTTGCAACCAAGAGCTTTTCTTCAATTATCTTTTTTGCATCAACCTCTTGAATTTCCGGCAAATCCAAAGAAAGCATTTTAAGCTTAATTCCCCTGTTCTCAAACATCTTTTTTAGCTCTTCAAACTTTCCTTTGTTTGATGTTATGAATTTTATTGTTTTTATTATTTTTGTTTGCATAACTTAATTTTAACATAAATTAATATGGCATAATAAATTTATTTGATTATTTTTTAAAAATTACTTATTTATTATTTTTTGATTTATATTTTTCAATATATTTTGTAAAGATTTTATAGAAATTTTCTGAATTTTTCTGCAACCAATCAAAATATTCTTCTCTTTTTTTCTGATCATCTATATCAAATTTTCTTTCTGTTCTTATATAACTTACTTTTCTATTATCTAATCTATTCCAAATAAGTTTTCCTGTTTTAGATTCTATACCAACTTTGTGTTTTTCTAAAAAATCAAATAATGACTTATCTTTTTTATATACAATTCAACTCTTAATGAACCATCTAAAGAATTTATAGTTAACGCTATATGAGCTAAACTAGAAAAACCAATGCTTATATCATACCACTGTTGTGGTCTTGGAGTTCTGCCTAGTTTTAAAATTGTGTTATGTTCTTGCGCGTATTTTTTAAATCCATTCCAAAACTCTTTTTGCTTAATTTTTGTCTCGGAAGTACTACCCATAAGAGACGATTTAACAAATTTTGCCCAATCATTTGGCTTTGACAAAACTTCAAATTTTGGAGCAGGTAAAGAATTATCTATTTTCCACAATTCTACCCTCACAAGAAAAAATGATATTTCATCATCTGTATGCTCATTTAACCAATCAATAGCCCTCCTAAACTCTTCTCTTTCCTCTCTTACAACCCAAACAACAAACCCAGCATCTAAACCAGCAGCATAAGTTATTATCTTTCCCAAATGCTCATGATCTGTAGGTTCCAATTGATTTTCAATTACTATTTTTTTGCCTGAAATTTCCTCTTCTGCCAAAATATCTACACTGAACTTTCCAACAGATGCTTCAGTTTCTATTAAATTTATATTTACACCAAGCTCATTGCCTAAAATATCAAGATTTTCAGCCAGCCAATTTGTAAAATGACGAGCTTCATGATTCCAAACTTTCCTTAAATCAACTCTATTTATTTTTCCTAGTTTATTACTCATAAACTTTTCATTATTAATAATAAATTATTTTAAACTTTTGTATTCATCTTCGCTTAATGTAATGTTATACAATTTTTGACGGACACCAAGCAGGAAGATCTACAAAAGTAGAAATTTAATATATGTATTTGAGGACGCCCAAGGCCAGAGGTAAAAACTATCTACAAAAGTAGAAATTTAATATATGTATTTGAGAATATTTACAAAACACAACAAGATTTCATCTACAAAAGTAGAAATTTAATATATGTATTTGAGTCTTTTATATTTTTAGACATATAATTATCTACAAAAGTAGAAATTTAATATATGTATTTGAGTAATACTGGCATACAGACATATCTTCGATCTACAAAAGTAGAAATTTAATATATGTATTTGAGTACTGGTATGCACTAGCTTAATTTTTATCTACAAAAGTAGAAATTTAATATATGTATTTAAGAGCTTGATCACCATATTGAAGTATACAATCTACAAAAGTAGAAATTTAATATATGTATTTAAGGATTTAAAATCTAACAAAGTTATGGTTATCTACAAAAGTAGAAATTTAATATATGTATTTAAGTAAACAATCATAGCTGTTTGGATCAATCTACAAAAGTAGAAATTTAATATATGTATTTAAGCTGGCGGTTGGTTAACTTCTACAATGAATCTACAAAAGTAGAAATTTAATATATGTATTTAAGGAAAAACCTAAGTTAGAGGAAGCTATATCTACAAAAGTAGAAATTTAATATATGTATTTAAGATATAACAAGATAAAAATCTTTGACTATCTACAAAAGTAGAAATTTAATATATGTATTTAAGGATGATACTCCTCATATTGTTTACCTTCATCTACAAAAGTAGAAATTTAATATATGTATTTAAGTAAATCCTTCTGGCACCATCAATACTTTAATCTACAAAAGTAGAAATTTAATATATGTATTTAAGGTTACAACATACGCACTTGCAACAGGATCTACAAAAGTAGAAATTTAATATATGTATTTAAGTTATGCAGGTTTGTGGATATCTTGTGAGATCTACAAAAGTAGAAATTTAATATATGTATTTAAGGCTGAAAAATACGAAAAAGAGATTGAGATCTACAAAAGTAGAAATTTAATATATGTATTTAAGTATATGATTTTACATTGCCAGCTGATTTATCTACAAAAGTAGAAATTTAATATATGTATTTAAGGAAGGAGCTGTCACAGATGTTGACACATCTACAAAAGTAGAAATTTAATATATGTATTTAAGGAACCTTTAGCTCCTCTAGGGGTTGAATCTACAAAAGTAGAAATTTAATATATGTATTTAAGATATTTATGACTTTATTATCCATATTAATCTACAAAAGTAGAAATTTAATATATGTATTTAAGGAGCAATATACACAAGCCCAAGCGGCATCTACAAAAGTAGAAATTTAATATATGTATTTAAGCTTAATAGCTTATATGGCAAGTTTGGGATCTACAAAAGTAGAAATTTAATATATGTATTTAAGAAATCCTAGATGCGGAAAACAACAAATCTACAAAAGTAGAAATTTAATATATGTATTTAAGGTTCATAAAGTCTTCGTATGCTTGCTGTATCTACAAAAGTAGAAATTTAATATATGTATTTAAGTCTGCCGCTGAAGCCATTTCAACAGATCTACAAAAGTAGAAATTTAATATATGTATTTAAGCTTTAAGTGATAAGTTTGACCCGATATCTACAAAAGTAGAAATTTAATATATGTATTTAAGGAGAAAAAAGAGCAGAGGAAATTAAGATCTACAAAAGTAGAAATTTAATATATGTATTTAAGAAAAATGCTTGAAAAAGTTTCAATTTATCTACAAAAGTAGAAATTTAATATATGTATTTAAGATGTAGACCCAGAAGTTGCGATAAAATTTATCTACAAAAGTAGAAATTTAATATATGTATTTAAGTCTGAATTTCTTTTATTTATGCGGGTTTTCGCCGTTGTATTTTTTTACAACAAAAAGCAAACCCGCATAAATAAAAGATTTTTTCAATACTCAAAAAATAAAAACCTCGGTTTTCCATTCAAATACATACATGTAAACTTCCACCTTTGCTACTATAAAATTGTCAAAGCATCTCTCAAAAGCCACAACTGAATTATATTTTTATTATAACAACATTAATTAAAAAACACAAGATCTTTTTCTTCATGCACAGCAAATCCATATCTTTTTATCTTTCTATCACATAATGCACACATATCCAAAATAAGCACACTATCTGTATCTTCAAATTCTTTTTTAAATTTAAAATCAATTTCATAAATTATATTATTTAAAACTCTTTTTGAGTTTTTAATCTCATAAACAGAGTATTGGAGCCTTCTGCCGTACTTTTGAATAAACTTAGAAAATCTTGCTCTTGTTTTGTCATTTGATATGTCATAAGAAAGTATTATCATATATTTCATTTTAATTTTAAGTAAAATTCTGGAAATGTTTTATCATCTGACATTAAATATCTATAAAAATCTTTTATATAAACAAAGATGTCTTCTTTATGTTTTAAAATCGCTTCAATAAAAATTTTTATATATTTTTCCTGCTTGTCTATTTTTAAAAAATATCTTCCATTTGAAACACCAAAATCATCTTTGTCTATTTGTCCTAAGTTAAATGATTTGACAATTTGCTTATCAATTATACAACGAAAAGGCTCCATAATATCGCAAGACAATGATTTTCTTTGAAAAAATAATTTATGATAAAAACCTTTGTAAGTATCAAATCCATAAATTTTTAAAATTGAATCAATGAAATTAAACAAAAAAGTATAGCCCATATCCAAAAGCAAGTTGTATTCATCGTACTTTGACCTTGGAGCTCTTTTGTGCCAGTTTATTCCATTTTCTTTAAAAAACACTTGAAAAAAATCTTTTGAAAAATTCCCTTCTACCCCAAGCAACTCTTTTTCATTGAAAATAGGATCAATTTTCTCATCTAATTCTTTTTTACTTTTGCTCAAAGACAAATCAACACCAGCCTTATATTTTAAAAGTAATTTCTGATTGTAAATTTTATTTTTCACAAGATGTTTT
Organism: Candidatus Azambacteria bacterium; assembly: GCA_027048495.1. Lineage (GTDB taxonomy): Bacteria > Patescibacteriota > Minisyncoccia > GWC2-36-17 > M10-OD1-4 > JALTWS01. The sequence continues at coordinate 1,805 of JALTWS010000041.1, read as the reverse complement.
GCCATTTCAAGCTCCTTTAAATTTCCCAACTTATATTGAATATTTCTTAAAATATAATTTCCTTCCCCAAAGGCATTTATAACGCTATAAGCATTTAAATTTCTACTCATAAAAACCACACTTGCGCCATAACTTGCTAATTTTCTTAGCAAATATCCGGTAATAGCAACATCACCAATAACAAACAAAACAAATATTTTAAAACTCGGAATTTTGTTTTTTAACTCTCCGTTTTTATAAAATACTATATTATCATTATCCACTCTCAAAAAAGCCCTGTCTCCTAGGTCTGATTTCACAACCAAAATCTGCTTTTCTTTAAAATCAGGAAGTGACATCATAAGCTTTGAATTAATTTAACACAAAGTATTATATATGCATTTATCGCATTTGTTTTTATTAACTTTAAAATTCTGACTTTCAATATTTATGCTTTTTATTTTCTCAATTAATTTTTCAAATTTTTTAATTTCATATTCATTTGGCAAATCAATTTTATATTTTTTGTTATCAGACAAAGAATAAATTGACAATCTTTCTACTTCATAACCCTCTTCCAAAAGGCAAAAATATTGAGCATAAAGTTGAAATTTTTGACCATCGTAAATCTTATTAATCTTATATTTTCTTTCAACTAGCTCTTTTTTGTCTTTAAAATAAAGATCAATTTTTCCAACTAAATTATATTTTTGAGAATACACCTCAATTCCCTGTAAAACAGATTTTTTTGCTGTTGTGTATTTTTTAAGCTCAATATTTTCATGCGCTAGCTTTCCCCTTGTTTGATATTCTGAATGATAAGTTTTTGTATCAAAAGATTCAAAAATGCTCTTAAGATACATAGATTTAGGGCAAAAAACAAAGTCATTCAGTTTTGATATTTGAATATATTCTTCCATAACAAAAACCTACTTTTTAAAAAGTAGGTTTTTGTTATCACAAACTTGACTATTTGTCAAGGTTATTTTTTATTTTATTGATAATATATTCATTTGCTTTTTTAGCTATGTTTATTGAAGCAATCTCGTCAAAACCAAATTTCTCATTACATTTTTTACATTTTATATATCTTTGAGGAGAAAATTTATATTTTTTAAATTCATCGCTTTTATAACCAAGCATCAATTCTTCACAATAAGGACATTCTTTACTAGTATTTTTTTCTGGAGCAAAGATAAAATTACCCATCTGATAAAATCTTTCATCCTTAGAATTTTTATTATCAGAAAAATCTGCTCTTAAAATAATTTGTTTACTTATTTTTTCAGGTATTAAACATTTTTTCTTAAATTTATTAAGCAGGACCCATTCAATATATCTATGTATTCCAAATTTTCTGCTCTGATCTGATACTTGGTCACTGTCCAAATTTTCCAAACAAATTATGACATTATTATTAAATTTTTCTGACAAAAAATTAACTATACCAGCCATATTAGAAGCAAGAGCACTTTTATAATTTTGTACCTTCATTGAATAATCTAAAAATGATTCTTTTTTTATAAAATCTTTCAAAGAGTTTAAAACCTCATTCCTTTCTCCACCTTTTAGTTTAGAAAAAATATTTGAATAAAAACCAAGTTCCTCCCATCCATCTTTATATTTTTTTGTAGTTTTGACTCTTATTTTATTTATATCTTCCTCGATGTTTATACAAATAGGATATTTTATGTTGTCTCTTATTTGTATTAACTTATTTTTTGTATGAGTCATAAAAAACTCAAAATAGGTTTTTAAATCTGCATTTTTTACTATATAACCATCTATCAATTTTGCACATGATAAGTCCAAAAAATTACTGTAAA
>JALTWS010000040.1 GCA_027048495.1 Candidatus Azambacteria bacterium | reverse complement strand
GTCTGTACAGGATCCATATTTTTTACAAATAAATAAAAAAGTGTTTTTTAATTTACTATATTTTAACATAAAAACATAATAATATAAAAAATCTTAAAAAATCCTTGCAAAAATCAAATTTTATGCTATCATATTCGGACTTTGTAAAATAATCATTATGGCTAAAGAATGCGCAGTAACCAAAAAAAGGTCAAAAGTCGCCGGCGGATATTCCAATCGTGTTCGTGCAACTCAATTTAATCCTACCGGAAAAAGGAGAGTAAAAGCCAACATTCAAAACAAGAAAGTTTTTATTCCGGAGCTCGGTAAAAGTTTAAAATTGAAATTAAGTACCAAAGCGATTAAAACCATTGCCAAAAACGGTGCTTACGCAACACTTAAAAAAGCCGGGATTATCAAATAATAAAATTTACAAAAAACAAAAAAACCCAAGTCTCCGACTTATGGGTTTTTTGTTTTTTGCTTTGATAAAATTTTATTTAACGATTCCTACATTCTCCCCCCTTTCAAAAAATCCTGGTATTCTTCAAGCTCGGACCACTTTCCATCCAAAGCCAAAGACGCCTGCTCGGGCCAAGTTGTCGGATCATGAAAAGCAAATCTCTCTCCGGCACTTTTTAAAATTTGTTTCAACTCTTCCGGACTGCTTTCCTTTAGCCTTTGCAAATCTGTAATACCGGCTTCTTTAAGTAAAGACTCTATTTTCGGTCCAATACCTTCCACAATTTTAAGATCATCGACGGAATAATCAAAAACACTCCCCGAGCCACCTTCACCCCCGTTTGAGTCAAATAAAGTTTTTTGTTCAAGAACAGGTTGTTTTGAGGAATAAAGTCTTTCCCAAAGATACCTTAAAACATATCCCAACAAAAACGCAACAGTTAACATAATCACTATTTCCAAAGTCGCATCTGTTCCGTTATAGCTTTGATTGATATTGTTAAACATAATCTTTGTTTTTAATTTTTACTTTTAATAAATTCGTCAGCGCAATAAAGGGCATTTATATAATCTTTTGTGTATTCCAAAACCTTACCGCTGGCTTCTTTCATCCCCAAAGGCTCAAGGATATATTCTCCGTATTTTTTTTGAAATTTCTCAACCGCTTTCTTATCATCAATACCGTAAAAAGCGTCAAGACGTAAATTCTCCCCCTCGTGCTCATTTAAAAACTTTTGTAACTTTAAAACTTCAGAGGCGGGGTTGTCGGCTCCATATACAATGTAAGACTTCAAATAAGTATCACATTCCAAAACAAACTCTTTGCTTTTGTTTTCGCCCCCCCGGAACAAGTCCCTTTGACTTTCCTTTCTTTCTCCAAAAGTTTTACTTTCGTTATAAAGGCTTTCCGTTTGTCTTTGGTTTAAAGAAGAAATTGCTTCTTTTTCTCCGCAAAAACCTTTAATTCCGCAAGTATACCAGAAAGCGCTTATGACCAACCATAAAAAAAACAAGGACAAAACAATATATATCCCCTTCATTCCGCTGAAAAAATCTTTAATCATAGCCGAATTATTATATAACAAAATTATATTGTTGTAAAGGATATTATTTTTTATTGTTTATAAACTGTTTACAAAATGTGTAAAAAATAATATCATTGAGATATTATTTTTTCCCCAAGTTTTCCTTTTGCTGAAAGAAAGAGTCCTTCTGCATGGCGTCTTCAAGAAAAGACAGAAAAGACAAAGTTACCGCCAAAACGAAAACAAAGAAGAAAAAAAGTTTCAAAAAATGCCTGTTGAATATTTTTTGACTCATAAAGAAATTTTAACACAAAAAGAAAAATGCCAAAAGAAAAAACAAAAAAAATAAAAAACACCTTTTTTCTTTTTTTTCTTTCTTTTTTTCTTTTTCCTTTTTTTTTTTTTTTTGATGTCATCAAAAGCAATTTGGGAATTATCAACAGAAATAGTTTTTAAACAAAA
>JALTWS010000039.1 GCA_027048495.1 Candidatus Azambacteria bacterium | reverse complement strand
CTTTTCTTTATTCCTTTTTCATTTGAATAAAATTTATCTTTATAAATTTTAAGGTTTTTCAACCATTCTTTATTTTGCTTTATTGTATTTTTTACATCCTCTGAATATTTATTACCTTTACTGCTTTTGCTGTTTAAATAAATCATTGCATAGCTAGATTTTATATCTCTATCTAAAAATCTTCTTATAAATTCTCTGTGAACCTGTATAAATTTTAAAGATTTACCGCTTTCATCAAATAAAGCAATGTTTACTTTTTCAAGAAAATTATTAAATCTTTCTATAAAATCATCTAATAATTTTTTCTCGTCATCAACCCAAGACAAACCTTTTTTAATTTCTTCTAAAAAAATTTTGTCTTGTAATTCTATTTCATAGCCAACTACTATATTTTGCTCTTGTTTTATATTTTTCATATTTTTTTAAATATAAACTGATCCCATTTATGCTTATCAATTTTTATTTTAGTTTCTTCCGGATTTTGTGAAATTTCTTTTAAAGCAATAATACCTTTTCTTGCTACATTATAAGCTCCAACGGCATCTCCATTTTTTAAAAATGACTTCTCCTTTCTTGTATCAAACTTACATCTTGGGCATTGCAAGAAATCAACCTCATCTTCTTTCCCTGTTTTATAGCTATTTCTGATATCTAAGATTCTGTTTAGGTAATAAATAAGAGCTTGCCAACTTTTTTTATAATCATCCCCAACCCTCTCTAGTAATTCATCTAAAAAGTTTTTTTCTTCTTTTATATTAATTTCAAACCCTTTTGCTTTTTTAAATACATTTTTTTCTGAATTGTCTGAATTATCATTAAATAAGGAATATAAAAGAGCCGTTAAATCATCTCCTTGAAATTCTATATTTTTTCTTTTTGATCTATCCCAATAAATCCTATCAACATCAGAGTATATTTTAATACTTGACCCATCATTTTCTTTTTTATATTCAAAGATAAATCTTTTTCCGTCAAAAACAATAGATGAATATCTATTGGAAAAGTCCTCTATAAGATCATCAATATCCGTTTTAAAATGAATATAAATGTCTTTTCTCCAACCGCATTCAGGACATGTTTGAGATGTGTAGCTCGGCTCAAGAAAGAAAACTATTCCATGTTGCCCATTTAAATCTTGTAAAGAAATTGACCCTCTTCCTGCATTTGTGCAAACAAGTTGAGGAGAATCAATAATTGTTTCCTTTTCTTTATCTATAACAATCTCTAATTTATTAAGCAGAGCTTTTTGAAATTGTTGATACACTGTTCTTTCAAATTTTCCACCTCTTTTTTGAATAAATCTGAAACTAAGATCTTCTAATACAATAATGGCATTATTTTTTATTGCTTTTGAGACAATAAAATGAATAACATGAGACAGATACCCTTCTTTTAATTTTTTAATACTTTCAATCTCTTTCCATTCTTTTCTTGATCTTTCCCTTTCTTCTTCTCTTTCTTTTAATAATTCTAAATAATTAACTCCATTTATCTTGTTTAAAGAACCCCCTTCTTTATTTCCATTTCCATCTATTAAACACCAATACAAAAGATGCCTCTCCCCTCTGTCTATTCCTAAAACAGGCCTTTTAACATTCAACAATTCTTTATTAACATCCACAGAAAGATCTTTATCTGTAACTTTTTTAGTGATATGTCCGTTTATTTGAACTGGAAAGTGAAATAATAACTTCTTGTCCAAAAATCTTCTCTTTGCATAAACTGGACTTCCATCAACATATATTTCTTTTCCTTGTGAATCTATTTTAATTTCTTTCTGCTTTAAAACAGGATCCCTCAAAAAGATCTTCGCAGATCCGCCTAGTCTAATTTTAACTGGAGGATTGTCTAAATTTTCATCAGAAAACAAAGAATTGAATATCAAAGTATGTATATTCTTGCGAGTTGTTTTATCTAGCCTCGATAAATCTTTGTTGTGAATCTTAAATTTTAATAAAACTCCCCTTTCAACCAAAGAATCAAAAACATTTTCCGAAATATAAAGCTTTCTAACACTATATGCCTGCTTTTTAACATCTTCAACAAATTCTAAATAAGAGTCATATTTTTCTTTGAATTTAAAACTCAATTCACGAGCATATTTTTCCTTTAACCTATCTTTGTAATAATTTATGAATAAATCTAACTTATCTCCTAAATTTTCTCTATTAACATCACTTCCGTAACCATATTTTAACCTGATTTCGTTTATCTCTTTGGGTAAATACTTATTTCTAATTTCTTCTAAAATTTTATTTTCTCCTGTTTTTTTATCTCTTCTTCCAGTTCTCCTTTCTGTTTTTCCATCTATTAAAAAAAGATTTGGTATATCTTTTGATGGATCACCCATTGAGTTTATGATATAAACCAAATATCCATTTTTATCATCATTTAATACAGTATGAATATCAAATTTATCGTTTAAAATAACAAGATGCACAAACCCTTCTTTGTCTTTTACGAAAATTCCTTTGCTATCTTTAATCTTGTTTTCACTCCAACCACCTAAAAATCCAGGATGTAAATAAATCCTTATCTCATTCGCTTTTTCATTCTTTTTTGTTAGATAATTTCTTACCTTATTAAATAATTTGTGAGGATTTATGTTATTTATTCTAGAAGCAATAAAATCAAACTCACTATAAAATTTTTCATCTTTTTCATCTTCTTGAATTTCATCTGTCAAAGCATTTACAACCTTTTTACCTTTTTTATATGTAACATTAAAAAGTTTAACTATTCTGACTAATTCTATAACTTCTTCCAAATACAATCTCAAACCATCAACTGCTTTTTGCCATTCATTTTTGTTGACTTTTTCTCCTTTTATTTTTCTGTCTAAAACCAAAAGAAAATTATCAAACCCACTTTTTAGATTTGACAATGAAGCAAACTCTTTTTTAGAAACATCAGAAACTACACTCTTTACCTCACCACCATTTATAACTGCAAATATATTCTTTTTCCAAGCAGATAAAAAATTATCCCAAGAGATACCAATACCACCCTCTAAATTCATTAAGTAATCTCCACCCTCTTCAATAAAGTCTTTAACTTGAGACAAAGAAACATATTTTAATGTTTCCTGTTTTTTGCCTTTTTTCACAACAAATACATTATTTAAAGCTTCCCAACTGCTTAATATCTCCTGAGAAATTGCTCTTACAGCCCTTTTGCTTAAATATATCTTATTCAAATCAAATTCATCTTTTGTAATACTATTGAAGAAAAATTCATAAAAACTTTTTACATCCTCATATAATCTTATGCTTTCTTTATCAAAAGAAGATAACAAATTATAAAGTTCTTCATCAGATTCAATGCTTTCAAATAAGAGCTCTTTTTCAGATCCTATTTGGTTAAACAATGTCTGAAAAAGAGGAAGTTTACCATCCTTATTTTTCTGATTGAGTTCATTTATTTCTTTATTTATTCCGCCTTTGTTTTCTGAATCTCCTGTTAAAATCGCATTATATTTATCAATTCCCTTTTGTGTAAGCAAATTATTATAATAATCTAAATTAAATATTTGCTTTTGTTCATCTGATAAATTTAATTCCTCAAATTTATCTTTGTGTTTTTCAAATAAAAAAACATTTTTTAAAAATTTATCTAAATTTTCATCAATTATTCTTGTTGCTATTTGCCCATGCTTGCCGTCAAAACCAAAATAATGCTCTTTATTTTTCATTAAATCACCCAAAACAGTAAACATATTATCAAAGGCATTAAAATTTTCCTCTGACTCTTTTTCGTTTTTAAACTCTTCCTTTAAAATTGGAATTACATCTTTGCTTAATAAAACTTTTTTTGTAACTTCATTGTCGTCAATCTCTAAAATATACTTATCTAGTTCCCTTGTTATTTCTTTTCTTAATTTTTTATATAATTCCCTTTTTTCTTTTATCTTTTCACTCCTTTTTTTATCTTTTTTATTTAAAGACAAGATCTTTTTTTCTAATTCATAAGCTTTTTTTAACAAAGAATCATCTAGCTTAATATTACTCAAAGCCCTATTTATAAATTCCATTATAAGTTTATCCCAGCATTTTTTTATATATTCTCTTGCCTCTTTTCTCTTTCTTTCTTGAGGAAATATTTCTTGTAAATTATTTGCATCAAAATTTAAAAATTTCTTTGTCTTTTCATCCGGAACAAGCTCAAATCTTAATGTTCTTGTTAAAGAAAATTTATTATTAAAATCCTTAAAACTTTTTTTGTGTGTGGTCATATTTTTGTTGTTTTAATTATTACTTATAAAAAATAAAAGCCTAAAAAGGCTTTTTAAAAACAAAAAACTCCCCGCAAGCAAGTGTGACCACACACAAAAAACGCTTTGCGAGGAGTTTTTTATTTTCGTGTGTGGTCATACTTATGCGAGTTACTTTTTTATTTATGTAAGCATAGTATCACAAAAAACAAATAAAATCAATACTGAAATAAGTTAAAAGCTTGCTAAAAGCTATATTTTGTTCATAAAATAATGATATCAAAACAAACTTTTGTTATCAATATAATGAAGACAAGCGCTTTGTCTGTATTTTAGGTCTATTTTTACGCATTTTTTCTCTTTTTTTGTTTTTAACAACTTCCCCAGATACCTTTTTTGTTTTCTTTTGCTGTGTTCTCCGCTTCTTTAAATTCTTTTTGGTATTTGTAAGGTTTTTGTTTGTAGGTAAACTCTTTTGCGTAGCCTTCTTGTATTAAAAATTTGTTTATGTTTGTTCCGTCCTCCAAAAATATGTATGCCAAAAGTCTTCCGTATTTGTCATATCTTGGCTGCATCTTGTCTGTTTCAATTTTTACTCTCTTTTTTGCCAAAAGCTCAATTGCCTTTTGCTTTGCCTCTTTGGCAAAGCATTCGTCTTTTTTACCGTCTTTTCCGATCTCTGGAGTGTCTATTCCAAGTAATCTTACCTTTTTACCTTTTTTTAATAAAACCGTGTCACCATCGTAAACATAAACGACCGTATCGTAAAAAACAGCCTCTTGGCTGGGATTTTGGCTGTTTTGGCTTTGGTCTTTTTGCGGAAAATATACATCAGAATAAAAAGTAAAAAACAAAATAAGAAAAACTAAACCAAAAAGTATGCTTTTTTTAAAATCGTTTTTTCTCATCTTACAATTTTTAAAACCACCGAAGGCTCGTTTCTTAACTCTCCTTCATCAACAAAAAAATCAATTTTTTCTTTTTGGTCTTTGTCTAAATTTTCCGGCAAGGTTATTGTTTTTTCTTTGTGTTTGTTTGCTGATGTTGAATAAACCGCGCCGGATTTTTTTAAAAAATTTATCAAATTTCTCTTTTTTGGAATTCTGAAGCAAAAAGTTTCGCCGTTTTTTTCAAAAATGACAGAAAAAGGTCCAGGCCATATTTTATTTAAAAAGTCCTTATGCCTTTTTTGCAAAGTTATGCCAAATTTTTCAATCTCTGATATGCTTGGTATTAAAATAACAAAGTGAGAGTTTTTCCTCTCTTTTAAATCTTTTAGTTTTTTGAGTGCAACCTCATCGCCAAGCAAAGCGTGAAAGCCATAAACTGTGTCTGTTGGAAGTAAAAAAACTTTTCCTTTTAAATTTTCTTTTTTAAGTTTTCTCCAGGATATTTTTTGCATATTTTTATTTAACATATTACACTAAAAGCATAACAATTAAAACAAAAAATATGAAAAAAGGATATATTGTAAACATAGAAAAAGAAACATTGGAAAATACAGATTACAGAAGAGTTCTTTACACATCAAACTACAGCCAGCTTGTTTTGATGTGTGTAAAACCTAAAGAGGAGATAGGAGAAGAGGTCCATGGGCTTGACCAGTTCATAAGAATTGAGCAAGGAGAAGCAGAAGTTATTTTAAACGGGGAAAAACATTCTTTGAAAGCAGATGATGCTGTTGTTATTCCGGCAGGCACGCTCCATAATGTTGTCAATGTTGGAAATATTGACTTAAAACTCTACACAATTTACTCTCCGCCAGAACACAAAGACGGAACGGTTCATAAAACAAAACAAGACGAGCAAGAAGAACACTTTGACGGAAAGACAACAGAATAAAGCACAAAAAGCTCAAGAGCTTACTCTTGAGCTTTTTGTTTATTCATTCTTTTCTTTTTTCATAGACCTTAAAGTTGCTACAAACAACACTACTAACAAAACAGAAGCAAAAGCCATACCAGCCCAAGGAACCCATTTGTTGCGTTCTGTAAACCTGCTTTCTTCTTTGTCACAGGCATCGCCAATGCCGTCTCCGTCAGAGTCTTCTTGAAATGCGTTTGGATCCTCTGGGCAATTATCTTTTATATTTATAATCCCGTCTTTGTCAAAGTCTTCACAAGCATCGCCAATGCCGTTGCTGTTTATGTCTTTTTGGTCTTTGTTTGGAATATATTTGCAGTTGTCTATTTTGTCAGGAACGCCGTCTTTATCATAATCTGGAGCATTGTTTTTATACAAAGGATTGTCCAATGTTGCTCTTTTGACAGGAAAAACTCCTTTGTCAGAAAACAAATCTGGCATCTCTCCTGTAGCTACATTCATCGGAGTGCTTGGATTAAAAAATATGAAATACTTTTTTTGAGGTTTTGCTAAAAAACGTAAACCTTTGATTTTGATTTTTTCTGGATCGTCGTCGTTTAATTCTATCTCTGCTATTCTAAGAGGCTGGCTGTAAGTTAAAGATACCAGCCACCTTTTTGCTGTTGTCTGAGGAAATTTTATCACATTGCTTGTCATTTTGGTCTTTGCAACTACAATTTTGTCATCTGCCTTTACTTCTACAAAATCAGGAAGCTTAACATTATCAGCAAATATTATAGTAAGCATTGAAGATGTTATGTTTTTGTCACTTATGCTTATTAATATTTTAGCTTCCCCAACAGAATCTTCCGGCAATGGATAATCTACAAATGTTTTTGTGTCTTTGTCTACTAGTTTTTGCAATTCTTTATATCTTTGATTAACAAGTTTTGGGTCTTTTGTTTGCGCGCTTTTGGCATCATCAACATAAAAAACATACATATCTTTTTTTACAATAACTGTCTTTTCTTTTAAAAAGTTAGGCTCAAACAACTTATCTGTAATATTAAATACCAAAAAGTTATTTTCTTCTGACAAAATATCCTGATCATCAAACTCTACCTCCACCACTGTAGGCACCTTTAGCGCCGAAGCATCAAAATCTTTGAAGTTTTTATATTCTGATAAAATATCCAAAACAGACTTATCTTTTATGTTTGAAAATTCAAATTTGTAATAAAAGTCTGCTGTTGCTGTTGCAAAAAATGGAAAAATAAAAAATGCAAATAATATTAAATATTTCTTCATTTTTTTAAAATAATTATAATTTACTCTAATTTTTTTGAATTTGCCTTTTTCCCTAAAAACGCACTGCTTGTTAATAATATTCCTACCAAAATAAAGACAAACACCCTCATTGTAAGCTCCATATCCCAAGCATCTATAAAAATTAACCTAAACACAACGAACCCGAACAAAATAGCGCCATAAAGTTTTTTTGCTTTGTTGTCTTGTATTTTGCCTTTTGTGTAAACAAAAAGACCAATTATAGTATATATAACCAACGCTACTAAAGTTGCTGTATCATAGTTTAAAGCGGCGTGCAAAACCAGCCATAAAAATACATAAATATAAAAAGAAGCAAAAATCAAAAAGAAATATCCTATCTTTTTAGCATCTTTTCTTTTTTGTAATTGCTTAGAAAAAAACAAAGCGCACAAAGCGCACAAGCCAAAAATAACAGACAACAAAACAACAAAGTCCTTATTAAAAACAGAACTGTTCCAAGACGAAGAAACTATGCTATTAAGAGAAAAAATAAATGTATAAAAAGCGCCAACAAGCATCAAGCCTTTTCCAAAAAAACCAAAGTCTTTTTTGTCTCCTTCTTGTTCTTGTACATTTTCAAGTTTAAGCCAAGAAAAAATACCTAAAATATAAAAAGCAAGCGACAAAACAACAAGCACAAAAAAGTCTTTATTGAAAGCCTGGTAGTTCAACATGCTTGCAAAAGAAAAAATCACAGGCAAAACCATAAACCAAACTGTTTTTTTGGTTAGTTTTGCGTCTTTTAATAAATAATAAGATAAAATAGACAGCACAACACCTTCTACAATATAGGCCATAGTAAGAGTTGCTCCTTTAAGTTGGACAGTTGTTGCGGCAACAAGCATTGCCAAAGATATAGCAGAATATATATAGAAAGCTCTTTTATTTTCTGTAATTTTAAATACAAAAAATGCGGCCAAAGAAAATACTATCATCCAAAACACAAACAAAAGACTTTGCCACTCTTCTTTTATAAGAATAAGCGTCCATACAACAACAAACAAAGCCAAACCTCCCGCTGTTATAAGGTTTGCTTTGATGTTTTTAATATTTCCCTTCAATATACCGGCTAAATTAGATATTAAAAATAAAAACGTAAAAGCATAAGAAAAAGCTGTTTTAATAGCTTTGGAATCTTCAATAATATATAAGCTTGGAATAATATAAAAAAATACTCCCAACAAAGAAGCCAACGCCAGACCTCCCCAACCAGTTAAAGCCACAATCCATAAAGCTCCAACAGAGACAACAAACAAATAAGAAGACAAACCAACAAAACTTGGATCAGGAGAGTTTATCAAAAGCGGAGCAACAAAAGCCAAAACCAAACCAGACAAAGCAAGCGAAAAAACTCTATATTTTAAGCTAAGCAACGCTACAAGAGCAGAAGTAGCAAACATAATAACTAGAGCAACAAAAGGATTAAACATATCATAAAGCTCCCTTGCGGCAAATATAGTCAAAAGTATTATTGCAGCTCCCAAAACCACAAACACCCCGCCTTGGTGCAAGTATTTTTTAATGCGCGCATATCCCAAAAACAAAACCAAAGAACCAAAAATCAATCCAAATGCAATTCTGCCAGATGCTCCTATTAAATTATTTAAAAATGCATAAGTAACAAGCCATCCAAAACCAAGCAATATTAAAAATGACCCTAATTTTAAAATCCAATCTTCTTTTAACCAAGCAAAAAACCTAAAAATAAAACCTGGCTCTTTTTTGGCAAAAGACGGCTTTGAAGATATGTCTTTTTCTGGCATTTTTTCTTCACTTGTTTCTTTATCAGTAAAAGGTCTTGAATTATCTATTTTTGCCGGTGCCTCAATTTTTAAAGCTGAACTGTCCTTTAATTGCAAAGCGTCTTGATTTTTTTGATTTATAATCTTCTCAAGCCTTTGTACTCTTGACCTTAAATCAGAAATTTTAAAACTGTTCAACACCGTAAAAATAATCAGAGTTATTATTAAAATTAAAAATCCCATTATTATAAAAAGTTAATAATATTGCATTTTTATTTTAACATATATTTTTATTAATAAAAAACCTTCCAGAACACATTTTGGAAGGTTTTTTTTATTTGTGGACCGGACAGGACTTGAACCCGCCACCTCCCCGGTGCAAACGGGGTGCTCTACCAGATGAGCTACCGGCCCATATTGTATTGGATTTTAATGGTCTTTAGTATATATCAATTAAATCTAAAAATCAATATTATAAGGTTCTTTAAGAATTAGTGTGGTGGAAAACTCAAAAAAGTGGCAGTATTAAGCTGAAAAAAGGTCATTTTCAAATAAACGCTTAATAAACCACCACTTTTATGAAAAAAGATACCATAAAATTGTTT
>JALTWS010000038.1 GCA_027048495.1 Candidatus Azambacteria bacterium | reverse complement strand
TTATTTGTTATCATATGTGTAAAGCGTAGCACATAGTCTGCGATGCTCAAGAAGCCTTTTTGAATTTATTGAATTGAAGCATAAGTTTATTTCTTCAAAAATTCCCATTTTGAAGTGAACTTATGCACAAAAATCCACCCCTTAATCATTAGTATTGTTAAAAACAATTTAACTACCTTATTAAAACTCAAAACATAATTTTAAAACAATATAAATTTAATTTTTTATTTTTTAAAGAAAATGTTAAGATTACCAAAAAGATACAAAAACTATTATGACAAAAACAACCGGAAAAATTTTAATAACTTTAACTCTTATTTTAATAGCGCTATTTCTGTCTCATGCAATTTTATTTCATGATCACCCAAAAGAAATTTTTGGAGAAGGTATGCAAGCGATAATGCATGGATCGGACAGAAAATTTTTGGCAACATTAATTGTTTTTATCGTAATTGTTAATATAACAAAGCCCGTCCTAAATGCGCTGAATATATTAATTATAAAATTAATAGATGTAGTAAACAGCAATTTCTCACATAAGATATTCAATAGAATATTCTTGGCTCTCAGCAAAGGAATTATACACACAAAAGTATTCTAAATAATAAAATACTCTATTAATATTAAGTCGTTTTTAAACGATGTTATTTGCCATAATTAATAATTACAAAAATGAAATCAAAAAAAGAAAATACAAAAACATTCACAACTATTTTTTTATTAACTCTTGTTCTGCTTTTTGGAGGATCTTATCTTTTTTACTCAAGCAACACTCAAAATAAAGATGAAAAAATAGACAAAAAAATATATGAAAATGCTCTTGTACCGATAAAAGCAATCGTTTATAAATCACCAAACTGTGGTTGTTGCGTTGCCTACGCAAGAGAGCTAGAAAAAATAGGAATTGAAGTACAAATTGTTAATAGTGACAATATGACATATGTTAAAAATAAATATAGCATTCCACAAAACAAACAAAGTTGTCACACTATAGCCTTGGGTTCATATTTTATTGAAGGTCATGTACCTATGGAAGCTGTTAAAAAACTCGCACAAGAAAAACCTGATATTGAGGGCATAGGTCTTCCAGGCATGCCATCAGGCTCTCCCGGAATGCCGGGAATAAAACGCGCCCCTTTTGAAGTTTATCAAGCAAAAGACGGAAATTTTACAAACTTTATGGTTTTGTAATGTAAAATTTTACCTTTGCGTAAAAAATACAAAAACAAAAACCGCAAGTTAAACACAGCCTGCGGTTTTTGTTTTATTCTTAAAGTGTTAAAATAAAAGCATAAGAAAAACTCTCATGATAAAAAACATAAAAGAATTATCTACAAATCCGGAAAGGGAGAAGCTTCTTCAGGTTTTGGACTACGGACTTGAGCAAACAAAGTCTGATGTTGTTTTGAGGTCTCAAATAAAAAGAGAGGGTGATGTTTTAATTATCCAAGAAAAAGAATTTGATTTGAAAAACTTCAAACAAGTGATAATAGTTGCCTTGGGAAAAGCGGCCGGAGACAGCTGTAAATTTTTAGAGGAAATACTAAAAGACAAAATAACAAAAGGCTACTGTATAGATGTATCCGACAAAGATTTAAAACTGATAGAGCATACAACAGGAACTCATCCCTATCCATCTGAAATAAACGCCAACTTTGCAAAATCAGTTGTTTCTTTGCTTTCTGGGCTAAAAAAAGATGATCTTGTTATTGCTGTTATTTCAGGAGGAGGATCGTCTTTGTTTTGTATGCCTTTTGACACCGAATGTGAAGCAGGAGTTGAAATTTTTAAAGAACTCACAAAAAAAGGCGCTACAATAGAAGAGATAAACACCGTGAGAAAACATTTGTCTTTGGTAAAAGGTGGCGGACTTGCAAAAATAGTCTACCCCGCAACATTGGCAAGTTTAATATTTTCCGATGTTCCTGGGAACAATATCGGCATGATAGCTTCCGGTCCAACCACAAAAGACACAACAACAGTGCAAGATGCAAAAATAATATTAAAAGAATATGATATAGCCTACCAAGGCGAACTTTTTGAAACCCCAAAAGAAGATAAATATTTTGAAAATGTATTTAACTTCTTAGTTTGCTCAAACAAAAACACCCTTCAAGCAATGCTTAAAAAAGCAAATGAACTTAAAATATATACAAAAGTTTTAGACCAAGACTTGCAAATGGACGCAAATGAAGCTGGAAAATTTTTACTTTCAAAAACAAAAAAAGGAGAATTGCTTTTAGCAGGAGGAGAAACAACAGTAAAAATCACCGGTAAAGGCAAAGGGGGAAGAAACCAGCACACAGCGCTTGCTTCCCTTTTGTCTTTGGAGACTGGAGATATTTTAATATCTTGCGCATCTGACGGATACGACTACACAGAAGCGGCAGGAGCAATAGCTGACCAAGAAACTTTAAAAAAAGCAAATAAGCTTGGGCTGGATATTAAAAAATATTTAGAAGAAAACGATTCGTTTAATTTTTTCCAAAAAACAAAAGACCAGATAATGACAGGAAAAACCGGACTGAATGTTTCAGATATATTTTTGGCTTATAAAAAATAGTTCATTTTACATATAAATATTATCTTAAAAGAACCGTCCTCGCCTCGCTTCAGCGGCTCGGCGGTACTTAGCTCAGCGCAAAATTTTGCCTTCGGCAAAAACCAAGCTTTTGCGCTTCCGCAATATTCTTTTAATATAATATTTATATTAAAATACATTATAATGGAACACAAAGAACAACAATTCATACTCTGGTTTGATCAAATAGGAATCCAAGACACCCCATTGGTTGGAGGTAAAAACGCCGCTTTGGGAGAGATGTATTCAAATCTTACGTGGCTGGGAATAAATGTTCCCAACGGTTTTGCGCTTACCGCGCATGCCTACAGATATTTTATAGAGTCAAACAAACTAGACGAAAAAATACATGAAGCCTTAAAAGGGCTCGATACCAAAAACTTAAAAGACTTACAGACACGAGGCAAAAAAGTAAGAGAGCTTATACTTTCCAGAGAATTTCCCGAAGACCTAAAAGAAACAATAAAAGAAGCATACAAAAATTTAGGACTTGCCTATTTTGAAAATCCAGATGTTGCCGTCCGATCCTCGGCAACAGCAGAAGACCTGCCCGGAGCTTCTTTTGCCGGACAGCAAGAAACTTATCTAAATGTTTCTGGAATAGAAAATATATTGGAATCTGCCAAAAAATGCATCGCTTCCCTTTTTACCGACAGAGCAATATCTTATCGTGAAGATAAAGGCTTTGACCATTTTCAGGTTGCCTTGTCTGTTGGTTTTCAAAAAATGGTGCGATCAGATTTAGCATCTTCTGGTATTGCATTTACTTTAGACACAGAAACCGGCTTTGACAAAGTGGTAGTTATAAACGGAACTTTCGGGCTTGGAGAATATATAGTGCAAGGCAAAGTAATACCAGATGAGTGGATGATTTTTAAAGACACATTCAGGCAAGGATACAGGCCAATTATCTCAAAAAAACTGGGAGATAAAAAACGGAAGTTGGTTTACAAAAAAAACGGCGGAATAAGACTGGCAAGCATAAAGTCACAAGATAGACAAAAGTATTCTCTGACGGATGATGAAGTTTTAAAACTTACCGATTGGTGCTTAAAAATTGAAGATCATTTTTCTGCCAAACACCAAAAACACCAGCCAATGGATATAGAATGGGCAAAAGATGGACAGTCACAAGAGCTTTTTATAATTCAAGCAAGGTCAGAAACTGTCCATTCAACCCAATCAAAAAAAATTTGGAAAGAATATAGGCTAAAAGAAAAAGGAGAAATTTTGACAAAAGGTATAGCGGTAGGAACAAAAATATCATCTGGCAAAGCAAGAGTTATAAAAACTCCAAAACAAATAAAAGAATTCAAAAATGGAGAAATACTAGTAACAGAAATGACCGATCCAGACTGGGAGCCGATAATGAAAATAGCATCGGGAATAATAACCGACAAGGGATCAAGAACATCACATGCGGCTATTGTTTCCCGTGAGCTTGGAATTGCCTGTGTTGTCGGCACACAAAATGCAACCAAAAAAATAAAAACAGGACAAAGCGTCACAATAGACTCTTCTTTGGGTTCAGAAGGTATTGTTTACAAAAATGAACTTGATTTTGAAGAGATAGAGCATGACTTGGAAAAAATACCGGAACTTTCTGTCAAAATAATGGCAAATATAGGATCACCAGACGAGGCGCTGAAAAACCATTACTTACCTGTCAAAGGTGTAGGACTTGCAAGAGAAGAGTTCATAATAGCAAGCGATATAGGTTTTCACCCCAAAGCGCTTCTTGAATACAAAAAATTAAAAGATCAAAAACTAAAAAGAAAAATAGACAAAGCAACTTCAGGATACAAAGACAAAGCCGAGTTTTACACAGACAAACTGGCAGAAGGAATATCAAAAATAGCTGCAGCTTTTTGGCCATATCAAGTTATAGTAAGATTTTCAGATTTTAAAAGCAACGAATACAGAAGCCTTGCGGGAGGAGAGCTTTACGAACCAAAAGAAGAAAACCCGATGATAGGCTTCAGGGGCGCTTCAAGATACTATGATCCAAGCTTCAAAGATGCGTTTTTGCTTGAGGTCAAAGCGTTAAAAAAAGCAAGAGAAGAGTTTGGCATGGTAAACATTGTTCCTATGATACCGTTTTGCAGAACTGTGCAAGAAGCATACAAAGTGTTAGATGTTATGCAAGAAGCCGGACTAAAAAGAGATGATGAGCACAACAAAATATGCAAAAAACCAATAGAAGAATGCGGACATTTAAGAATTTATATGATGTGTGAAATCCCTTCAAATGTGATGCTGGCAGACCAATTTTTGGATATTTTTGACGGTTACTCCATCGGCTCAAATGACCTCACCCAACTTACTTTGGGACTGGACAGAGACTCGGGGATACTTGCGCATGTGGGAAACGAAAACAACGAAGCGGTAAAAAAACTTATACGACAAGCCATCAAAAAAGCAAAAGAAAAAGAAAAATACATAGGTATCTGTGGACAGGCGCCAAGCGATATTGAGGGTTATGCCGAATTTTTATTAAACGAAGGCATTGAGTCTATCAGCATAAACCCGGATACGGTTATAAAAATAATAATGGACATATCAGAAAAAAATTAATCACCTAGTAAAAATTTAGAAAAATTCAAGGTTAAACCTCTAATTTTTTACTTAACGGTCCGACCGCTAAATAAATTAAGCAAAAAGCTTCTTTAATGCTTGTCTTTTATCTGTTAAAATAAAAATATAAAAAATTAATACTTTTTTTATGAAAATAGGATTTTTTGGACTGGACGGTTGGGAGGAAGAATATTTAAAAGAAAGCTTCCCTTCCGACCAGCTTGTCTTGTCAAAAGGAAAAATAGACGAACTAAATTTACCGGAGCAAAAAGATTTTGATATTTTGTCTGTTTTTGTAAACTCACGGCTAACAAAAGAAGTTTTAAAAAATTTTCCAAACTTAAATCTGGTAGCTACCCGCTCAACAGGATTTGACCATATAGACATAAACTATTGCAAACAAAAAAATATAAAAGTAGCTTATGTTCCAGGATACGGCGACAACACAGTGGCAGAGTTTACATTTTCCTTACTCTTGAATCTCACAAGAAAAACATATCAGGCAATAGACCGTATAAAAGAAACTGGAGAATTTTCTTTTCACGACTTAAAAGGAATGGACCTTAAAGGAAAAACGATAGGAGTTGTGGGAACGGGAAGGATAGGAAAAGAAGTAATAAAAATAGCCAAAGGATTTTCTATGAATGTTTTGGCTTATGACCCATACCCTGATGAAAACTTTCAAAAAGAAATAAATTTTGAATATATCTCTTTTGAAGAACTTCTTTCAAAATCTGACTTTATAACACTGCACTGCCCCTACAACAAAGACACTCACCACCTAATAAACAAACAAAATATATCAAAAATAAAAAAGGGAGCGTATCTTGTAAACACAGCAAGAGGAGCGATAGTCCAGACAGAGGCGCTTGTTGAAGCTTTGGATAAAAAGATATTAGCCGGCGCCGGGCTTGATGTTTTGGAGGAAGAGGGAGAAATACAAGACGAGCTTACTTTTTTGGCGGAAGGACACCCAAAACAGGAAGATTTAAAAGTTTTGCTTTACGACCATATACTTATGAAAATGCCAAATGTCTTGATAACCCCGCACAATGCTTTTCACACCCAAGAGGCTTTACAAAGGATATTGGACACAACCATAAAAAATATAAAAAACTTCCAAGAAGGAAAAATTGATGAAGTTGATTTAGTTCCTGAAAAATAATATCCCTAAGAGAAATTTATGTCCAAGTTTGGCCAAAATAAAAACTCCCGAACCTATCCTTTTTTAAGGAACGCGACGATAAACGCCACATTTCGGTTCGGAAGCAATTCCAAACATATAATACAAATAATTATTAAAAATATCAATTTAAATTGTGGATAAAATACAAATAAAGGACATTAAAGTAAATGAAATTTTAGATTCAAGGGAAGAAAAAACCATTGAGATTATTTTGGTGAACAAAAACGGAAAGGAAGCAAAGTCCCAAATACCAAAAGGAAAAAGCACCGGCTCAAAAGAAGCAGTTTCTTTGGGATATGAAAAAGCCAAAGAAAATTCAAAAAAAATACTAAAAGAACTTTCAGAAAAAGACTTTGGCTCAATCTCAGAAATTGACAACTTTTTAATTGAACTTGACGGAACAGAAAACAAATCAAATTTAGGCGGAGATTTAACACTTGGGATATCAATTTCTTTTGCGCGACTTTTGGCGCAAGAAAAACAAAAAGAGCTTTGGGAAGTTTTAAAAGGTGAGTTTTTTAAAAACGAAGCTGGCTCTACCCCACCCCACATATTTGCCAACATGATAAACGGAGGTGAGCACGCAGAAAACAACCTTGCCTTTCAGGAATATATCGTTGTTGCAAAAACAGAAAACGGAGTAAAAAATGCAACGGAAAATTTGATAAACTTTTACAATAACTTAAAAGAAACTTTAAAAGAAAAAACTGGGCTTTCTGAAATTCCCCTTGGAGATGAGGCCGGTTTTTGCGTAAGCTTAAAAAACTCAGAAGAGCCGTTTTTTGTACTAGAGAAACTTATAAAAGAAAACTTTTCTGAAAGTGACTTTAAACTTGCAACAGACATTGCGGGAAACTCATTTTACAAAGACGGAAAATATACAATAGACAAAAAAGAGTATGATTCCCCTTCTTTGGTTAAATACTACAAATCACTTTTTGAAAAAGTGGATCTTCTTTTTTCTATTGAGGACCCTTTTTACGAAAACGACACAGAAGCTTTTTTGAGTTTAAAAAACTCACTTTCTTGCGAAAAAATAATAGTGGGAGACGACTTAACAACAACAAACAAAAAAGAGATAGAAAAAAACAAAGAAAAAATAAGCGGGGTTATAATAAAAGCAAATCAAATAGGTACTCTTACAGAAACAATGGAAGCTATAAAAACAGCGCACAAAAACAATATAAAAACGATCATCTCCCACCGTTCCGGAGAAACAGACGACTGCTTTTTGGTGCATATTGCCAAAGCCTCAAATGCCTACGGAGTAAAAATAGGCCCACCGGCAAGAGAGAGGCTTTTAAAATATGAGGAATTAGAAAAAATTTATACTTAAAAAACCGATATATAAAGAAAAACAAGTATCACAAAATAAACAAAAAACCCAAAAAACCAAAAACTTTTATAAAATTTTTTATCAAAAGAGATATTAAAAACAAAAAACAATAAGGGGGCTATAGTTATAATAAAAAACACAAACATATCAAAAGAACCACTCAAAAAACCAAGCATTTGCGTGCCAAGCAAAAAAACAAACAACAAAAATAAAATCAAAAATATTTTAAATTGTCTATTTGATATTTTTTTTATATTTTTAAAAACA
The DNA here is from genome assembly GCA_027048495.1 of Candidatus Azambacteria bacterium. GTDB lineage: Bacteria > Patescibacteriota > Minisyncoccia > GWC2-36-17 > M10-OD1-4 > JALTWS01. The sequence continues at coordinate 2,475 of JALTWS010000038.1, read as the reverse complement.
AGTTTTAATTTTTTATAAAAATATTCACTTTTTTAAAAAGCTTGCCTGTTGGTATCTTTGCTTGAGCAAAAAATAAAGTTAAAAGCAAAGCCAAAAATGCAAAGATAGAAAAAATATTTCTTTTATAGCCAACCTCATTTAAAACTTCATCTGAAAGAAAAAAACCTACAACATATTTATCAATATACGCAATTAGTATAATAAAAACAAAAAATGAAAAATTTAAAAATGAAAACAAATAGAGCAACTGATCTTTTTGCTTTTCTTTTTTAAACCTTACAGCTAAATTTATTAAACTTACCATCACAAAAACAGCCGAGAACAAAACAGCTCCAATGCCAGCTTCAAAAAAATCATTCAAAGATCTTTCCCATGTGCCAATCTCCGGTCTTAGCTGAACCTGTACTGTATCCCATGGGACAAAAAGCATCTCTGTTAGAGTATTTAAAAAATTAATAATAAAAAACCACGTGATTACAAAAATCGTTGTTGCAAAAATAAAATTACAAATATCTAATAAATTATTTTTTAATAACGTCATTTATGTATAAATAATAATATTTAAAATAACCAGAAGAAAATTTTCTTCTGATTATTTATATAAAGCTGATTAGTAGGTCATATACACCTCCCATGTATCAACGGTCCATTGACCAAAACATCCAGAAGCTCTTGTTTTCCCCAACATATAAGTAACTTGATAACCCCAACCCATATACACAGAACTAACAAATTGAGACTTACACTCGTACTTGCCTGGAGGCTGATTTATATCATCTTGAGTCATGTCAGCCAAATAACCTCCGTAATTTGACAATATGTAAATACGAAAGTTGCTTGGATTGGGAGTGTAGTTTGTATAAAGATTAAAAACTATTTTCCAATCTGAATCATTTTGACCAGGGAATTGATATAGCTCCGAAGAAATTGGCCAAGCAGTGTTAACTGCTTGAGCGCTCCCCGAAAAAACAAACATCGGCAGTGCCAATATTATACCCAAAACTGCACTTTTGAGCAATTTCATCTTTCACCCTCCTTCTGGATTTTGGTTGAAAAGAACAAAAAATGTTACCAAGATTATCCTAATAACAAAAACCAGTATATCTTTTTTTTGAGCTTTGGCAAATTTTTGTACTCGTCCATAACATATTGCACTTTTCAGGATTGTAGCTATTAATAATAAACTTCATGGGTGATATAAGTCCTAAAGAATGATGCAGTCTTTTCGTATTGTACCATAAAAGCCAGTTTATCAGTTTGTCGTTGAATTTGTCCAAGTCATAAGCCAATGTGTTTAAATTAAAGTCTGCAAACTCTTCTTGGATGGTTCTATTGAATCTTTCTACATAAGCATTCATTTTTGGACATTTGGGATAGTTGTGATAATGGATTATCTTTCTTTTTTGGATATATTCTCTGAAATACTTTTCAAACTCACTGCCATTGTCTGTTTGTATCCTTTGTATTTTAAATGGAGCAACATTTTCAAGCTTTAAAAAGAAGTCTTTTGTGTTTTGCGAGCTTGGTGATTTGTATGTATATGCAAAGGCAAAGTCGCTTTTTGTGTCTATTGCGGTTATAATATATCTTCGTATCCCATTTATGAATTTAACCACTGTATCTATCTGAATTAAGTCTCCTTGTTGTTTTGGTCTGTAATCCTTTATTCTCAGCTTTTTACGCTTCTTTTGAGGCTTTTTATCTTTCAATACACCTGTTTTTCCATACAGGGATATTTTTTTATTGCCTTTTGGTATTTTGTTTTTGTCTTTTAGATCTTTTAAGATTCTGCCTACGGTAGAATCTGATATGTTTGCTATACCTTGTTCTTTTAAAAGAATGTTTATCTTTTCTTTCCCCAGTCTTGGATGTTCTTTTCTTGTTTTTATGATAAATTCCTCTACCTCCTTGCTTGTTGTTCTTTTTCTTCTTCTTTTTGGAGCTTTTGATTTTTCATTTAGACTTTCAAGCTTTCCTCCTCCTTCTTTTAGCTTTTGTTTTTATAGATAGAGAGTTCTTCTTTTGACCTTGTATGCGTCTTCTGTGGCTTGTGTGCCGTATTTATCCCAAAAGGCTAGGATCTTTATTTTTTCTTTTGTTTTTTCGTCTATCATATGGGAATACTTTATCATGTATTCCCAGGTGCTCAAGAAACCTTTTGTATCCTTAAATATGTTAAATTGATGCATTTTTATTGCCACTCTGAGAGTGCAATATGTTTCTGAACTTGTGCAGGCGTATATATTGAGAGGTAATATTTTATCTTAGCATTTTCAATAATACGGCGAATTGTATGAATATGCAAGGGTAGATTGTGGATGAATTGAATTTTTGCCCGCTTGCTCTGTCGCGCGAAGTGCGGCTGTGGGTGGGAGCGGCTTCGCCCCGACGGCAGTCGGGGGCAAAATCCGCAAAATTTTCTTACCTTTTAGGAATTTTTTTTTGCGCGCCCCTTAAAAGAAATTGAAAAGAAAA
>JALTWS010000037.1 GCA_027048495.1 Candidatus Azambacteria bacterium | reverse complement strand
GAATGAACGATTTTGAGAAACCCACCATGGATTTCTTTCTAGCGCAATCATAACACAACTTTTGGCTTAAATACAAGCCTGAACAAAGAATCTGTGTTGTGTTGAAACAATGAAGACTAACGATTTACCACAAGCGTAGCACCACCATTCGCAAAGGAATGGAAAAATGGCGAATGTGTTGCGTAAGCAATAAACTTGTTTAATAAAGCTATTTTGGAATGACTGAAGCAAACCCGACTGCAAAACCATTTCCTCATCTTTTAATTTCCGCCTTGTGGCGGCGAAGGGGTTTGAGGAGGAGCCGAACAAAAATTGAAAGGAAATGGTTTTGGCGGACGGCTCGCCGAGTGGAGTGAAGCGAGAGTGGTGTAGTGTTGTTGCGGAAGTTACCACACTCTCCTAGCGAAGAGAAGTGCCAGAATTACCACAGACTTTCGTCGTGGGGAGTGTACGCCCTCAGGTGCACACGGTAGACAGCACGCACTCCGTGCGTTCCTTATTATTTAATGATTTTTAAAAAAGGTTCGGATTTGGTAAAATAAAAGCACCAGAACAGAACTTGTCCGTCTTTGGCGGGCTTTTTCTTAGGCGGCGTGGAGCGCCGACCATGCATTTTGCCTTTCTTTTTGCGGGCTTTCGCCCGCTTGGACGCCCGCAGGGTGCAGAATTTGTTGGAGAAAATACCGACTCAATCACTTATATTTCAGACCTTATCCATTTTATAATTTTTTCAACATCATCTTTTGATAAGTTGTCATCATATTCTTCCAATAAAACACCAATCATTTGACTTTTTTCCGATTTACTTTTCTGTATCTTTGAAAGTGACTCAATGCCTCCACCTGCAAGAGTTAATGCAAAAATCAAATCATCAAGCTCCGGTTTCTCGTAAACAAGTTTTTCTTGTTCGTACTTAGTAGAAACCCCTTTTGCCCAATCTGCCAACTTCTTTCTGCCAATACTGTCCTGTAAGAAATTTTCCATTTTTTCTATTACCTCTTCACAACTCAAGATTTGTATATTTTCTTTCTTCTTTTTCCAATCAATATAAAATATCTTTTCCTGTTTTCTAATCAAAAAAGGCAAAATTCTTTGCAAAAACAAAATTGGTTTTACATTTCTTACCATATTAAATTCTCTTCTTTTTTTATCCCAAACCCCACTTGCGATCACTTTATCTCTCCAAGTGATTTCTATGATTTTGGTTGGAAAATCCAATGTATTTTTTAAGTCAAAAACCGCATCATTTATTTCTGAACAGTCCCATTTTTCTTCCTCTTTTAAATTTCTATCAAAAAATAAATAATTTCCAATAACTACATAGTGTGAGTGAGTTTTTCCAAACCAATCAATATAAATCTCATCAGAAATAAAAATTCCAATTCCTTTTGAGTTCAGTCCCTCTGGCGTTTTTTTGTGAGCAATAAAAATCCTTGTCCGACCCTCATTATCAACTTCAATAAAAGATTGTTCTTTATCTAAATTTTCATAAAGAGAAAAATTAATTTCTTTTCGCAATTTGACAATAAAATCTTTTGAAGCCTCCGCAAAAGATTCACATACAGAATTATTTTCATCTGAAATGAGATATTTTTTAAAGATTTTTTCAAAGTTTTTAAAAGTGAACAAAAAATCTTCACCGCTTTTTCTGATGTTTATAATTTTGTTCATAATTTTCTTCGTATTTTAAATTATGCCATTGTATCATAAAATCAACTACATAAATGACTCACGGATAAAAACAATCCTTGTTGAGAAAAAGAAAGCAAAAATTTTGCACCAAGTATTTAAAAAATACGCCAAAGGAGATCAAAGACCGGGCGGAAGAGTTGAATCGTCTTGCGAACGAAAAGTTTAAAAATCCCGCTAAGTCTTTGTCTGTGCGTGTAAAAGAAAAAGAGGAAGAAATACGAAAGATTGCCATTCGTTTGGAGCGACTTCTGGACGGCTATTTGGAGCAATATATTGAAAAAGAAGTATATCGCAAAGAGAAAGCGAAGTTGCTTTCAAAAAAGAAGTCGTTGCAAGCGGAAATACACTCTCTTTCACACGCCCGGAATGATTGGCTCGAACCGTTCCGAGGATGGGTGAAAACCGTGCAAACATTGGACAAAATTGCCGTCTGTAACGACCTTTTTGCCAAAAAGGTCGTCGCCAAAGAAATCTTTGGCTCGAACCTCACTCTCCACAACAAAACTCTGCGCCCTGCGGG
>JALTWS010000036.1 GCA_027048495.1 Candidatus Azambacteria bacterium | reverse complement strand
TCTCTAAACAAAATCAAAGGAATTGTTCCAAAAGGGGAAACAGAAGATGAGATGAAGTTTCTTGAAGGGATTTCAAAAATGAATATTCTGAAAGCAGCAAGGCTTATGCGTGTGCGTAGCAGAAAAAAACAGAGTTTTGAGGGAAAAATAATCTCTGCAATGAGAAAAGAGTTCGGAGGACATAAAGTTGTTAAAAATGATTGAGAAAAAAAACTATCATATAATGCAGAGTTTCAGCATTAAAAACATACCGAGCCTTAAAACCTGCATTTTAGGGGCGTTAGAGTTTCTTTCAGAAAAAAAACTTCCAAACCCTGTTAAACTTAGCTGCCTAACTTCCTGTAAAACTGGCAGAGAGAGTAAAAGAATCATTGTTGTTGGAAGCGGAAACGCATTAGTAACAGGCAAAATTCTTTTTAATGAGTTTGATGCAGTGTTTGCAGATGAAAGCAATTATCTTTCAAAATTAAAAAGCATTCCTTTGTCTTCCATTAGAGAGGCTATTTTAATATCTGCTTCAGGAGGCAAACACTCAATAAAGATAGCAAAAACCCTGAAGTCAAAAAAAATAAAACTGACATTGTTGACAAACAATGAAAAAGCAAAGGCAGGAAAATATGCTTCTGAAATCTTTGTTTTCCCAAAGCAGAGAGAGCCATATACTTACAATACATCTACATACCTTTCAATGATTTTAGGAAAAACCCGTGAAAATCCTCAAACAATTTACAGAATTCTTAAAAAAATCAATATTAAAAAAGATTTGTCAAAATACAACGCTTTTTATATTATCCTGCCAGAAAGGTTTGAACTGTTAAGAGAGATGTTTGTAACTAAATTTGACGAGCTTTTCGGACCTATGATTGTTGGAAGGGTTTACACAGCAGAACAGACAAAACACGCAAAGACTCTTGTTGAATCCAAAAAAGAGCTGTTTATAGGTTTAGGAGTTGATAATAGGGTTTTTGGCATTAAAAACAATCGCTTAAACATTAAACTGCCAGAAAACATTGATTACGGAACACTTATGGCTGTTGGATATTATGTAATAGGAAATATCCAGGAAAAACAAAAACCTTTTTTTAAAAGCAATCTTGAGAGATATTGTAAAAAAGCATCAAAAATATTTAAAGAAAAAATAACTCCTATTGTTGAATAAAATGAAAAAGCCTTTAGTTGATAATTGCACATACAACTGCATAAAACAACTGAGCAAGAAGCTGTGTTTGTTATGGAATATAGACAGATACATAGCTGATGCAAAAGATTGCAATCACAAGGAATGCATAAAATTGTTTAATCTTATAAAAAAAGACTCAGAGAAACACGCAAAAATCCTAAAAAATATTATTAAGAAAAAAGCAGCAAAATGGAGATAAAAAGAATCTATGTTGGAGGAGACCATGCAGGTTTTAAGCTTAAAGAAAAACTGAAGCCGTTTTTAAAAAAGCTCGGATATGAGGTTATAGATGTAGGTCCTTTTCAATACAATCCTGAGGATGATTACCCGGATTTTGTAATTCCTCTTGCAAAAAAAGTTGCAAAAGACAAAAAAAGCATTGGAATTTCATTTGCAGGATCTGGGCAAGGCGAGGCTATAGCAATGAATAAAATTAAAGAGATAAGAGCAGCACTCTATCACGGAGGGAGCACAAAAATAGTAAGAATGGCAAGAGCTCACAACAATGCCAATATTTTATCATTAGGAGCAAGATTTGTTAGTGAAAGAGAAGCCAAACGAGCAATAAAAGTATTTCTTAATAACGGCTTTGATGGAGGAAGGCATAAAAGAAGGCTTGAAAAGATACTCAAATATCTTAAAAAATAAGAAAATGAAAAAACCGATTGTTCCTTCTGTAATTGCACGCTCTCAGCAGGAGATGGAAAAACTAATTGAAAAGCTCCAAAAAGCAAAAAACAGCTATTCATGGATTCATCTTGATATTATGGACGGGAAATTTGTAAAAAACACTTCCTTGAATTTTGATTTTAATCTTTCAGTTTCTAAAAGACTTGGCAGAGGGAAAAAATACGAAGCTCATTTAATGATCTCAAATCCTAAAGAATGGATAACAAAAAACTGGAAAAAAGCAGATAAGATTATTTTTCATATTGAATGCCTCAAAAACTCAAAAGAAGCAGGAAAGATAATTAAACTCATAAAAAGCAAGAAAAGAAAAGCTGCTGTTGCATTAAATCCAGAAACTCCTATAAGAAAAATTAGGCAGTTTTTGAGAGTTCTTGACAGTGTTTTAATAATGAGTGTAAATCCTGGATTTTATGGAAGCAAATTTATGCCAGAAACTCTTGAAAAAATATCTGAAATAAAAAAACTTA
>JALTWS010000035.1 GCA_027048495.1 Candidatus Azambacteria bacterium | reverse complement strand
GACATTTGGACAAAAATACAAACTAAAAGAATTAGATTTTGATTTTATTAAAAAATGCAAAAAAGCTGAAATTGTGGTTGCTGCAGCCACACCCACTATCCCAAATTTTGGATATAAAAAAATAGTTCCTAAAATTGTGCCGGCATTATACACAAGAGGCACCATAGAGTACGCGATAAACCTTTTTTGCATTTGCACTAATGACATGAAAATATAAGAAAAGGCAAGAATGAAAAATTGAACTAACAAAACCCGCATGGCTAGTAAAAATTCATCTCCATGCTCGCCATAATAAATATTTGGGAAAAATGTTTTTGCATAAAGTGGCGCAAAAGTAAACGCAAAAAGCGCAACAGTTGCGCTTGAGAAAATGTAAAAAACAACGAGCGAATCAATAAACTTTTGCCTTTCTTTTTCATTTTTATTTGACAAAAAAGGAATTATTACAAAAGCTGAAATAAGGGCTGTAAAAAGCAAAAAAAGAGAATCGGGCAGTTTAAACGCGGCGTAATATGCATCAAGCTCTGCCCCGCGCCCCATAAAAGAAACGAGGATTCTCTCACGCAAGAAAGCCAAGACAGATACAATTATTTGCGAGCCGCCTATTATATAAACAGACACTTTTAAATCAAATGCGCCTCTTAAAAAGATACGTTTTAGTTTTTGAAACATATTTATTTGGATTCTTTTTTGGCATCATTATCATTTTCGCTTTTTGTCTCAGCGACCGTCTTATCTTCTTTGTTGCTTTGACTCTCCTTTTTTATTGTTTGTAAAAGTTCCAAAAGCTCCTTGCTTTGCACCTCTTTTGTCAGAGCCTCAAGAATATTTATAGCCTCTTTACTGTTTCCGGACTTGTGCAAAGACATAGCAAGCAAAAGATAATTTTGCAAGTCGCTTGGATACAAACTTATAGCATTTTGATATGCTGACGCCGCCTCTTTATAATTTTTAAAACTATAGAGCAAATCTGCCAAACGCTTCCATGCCACATAATTTTGCGGGTTGTTTTGCGTTGCTTGCCTTGCAAAAGCCAGAGCCTCCTCCTTTGAATTGCTTGCAAGCGCAATATCTATCAATCCACTGTATGCATTTATAAAACTTGGGCGAATTGATAAAGAAGCAAGCAAATATGACTTTGCCGAATTAATATCTTTTTTGGCAAGTGAAATACTTGCTGATTGATAAAGAACATATGGACTAAGTGGCGCGTTTTCTGTCGCCTTTTTCAGCGCCTTTTCTGCCTCTTCTATATTTTTTTTGTTTTGGGTGATGATATATTTTATTCTATACAGCTCTGATAGCTCCAAGTATAACTCATAAGACCTTGGCTTATATTTAATGGCTTTTTGAATAAATTTTATCTGCTCATCAAGATTTTTTACAGATAAATCCTTTAATTTATCGGCTTCTTTTTTAGGGTCAAGTTTTGCACTATCTTTCTTGAGTTGTATAGAATTTAGTTTTGCCAAATTGTAGTTAAACTCTGATTTTAGAGGAGTAACCTGCGCAAATACAGACAAAACTTTTTTGGCTGAGTCAAAATCGTTTAAAGTTATAAATCTGTTTGAGATAAAAATAGCAAACGGAAGCAAAATCAAAGTAGCAGATATATATGTAAAGAATACAGCAAACGCATAATAAGCATAATTGTAAAACTTTTTATTTGTGGATATTTTTATTTCTTTTACAATCCCCTTTTCAGACAAGTAAGCAGAGAAACTTGCAAGAAGCAGCACAAAAATCAAGAAAATAAACAAATCAGGCATGTAAAACACAAAGGTCAAAGAAACTAGCAATAAAGATATATAAACTGCGATTATTTTATCGTCCAGCTTTCTTTTCAAACTTGAGTTAAATACAACTCGGAAGGCAAAGGAAATAACAGAAAGCAACAAAACCGCAATGGCCAACACAGCAAAAATACCAAGTGTCTCATAATAGTGGATAAAAATATTATATGAATATTTAAAAGGCTTGTCCCAAAATACGTCAAACTTTACCTGCTTAAGGGAAATATACTTTTGTTTATCAAATTCAAAACTTGCAGGACCGGTGCCAAGCAACTTTGTTTTAATTGAATGGTTGGCTGCGCTATTTGCAACTGACAAAGAGGTGCTAAGCTCCGGCCGTTCGGTATAAAAGCTGAGTTTTGTATAAGGAGCAACAAGTTTGTTTGCAACAAAAGCGCCAAACAAATACATCAAAAACGCCAAAGTAAGAGAAAAAATCGATGCCCAAAAAGAAATTGATTTTTTGCCGGTCTTTTTAATAAAAACTTGGTAATACACCCAAAACATAGATACCACAAAAAGCAGTACCCAAACAATCCACATATTTAAAATAAGCAAAAAAATCAAAGATAAAATGAGCGCCGAAATATCTATTGCC
>JALTWS010000034.1 GCA_027048495.1 Candidatus Azambacteria bacterium | reverse complement strand
TTACACACTATATCTGGAACGCCATCAGAAAAGAGCTTAGAAAAAGACTTCTTGTAATAGATGAGGCTTGGTGGATGATGAAATCTGAAGATACGGCATCGTTTTTGTACGGTATAGCAAAAAGGGGGAGGAAATATTATCTTGGTCTTGCCACCATAACTCAAGATGTGGCCGACTTTCTCTCAAACGAATATGGAAAAGCTATGATTACAAACTCATCAATCCAAATTCTTCTGAGACAATCTCCAACATCAATAGATTTAATCCAAGATACTTTTAAACTATCCGATGAAGAAAAGTATTTGCTTTTGGAGTCAGATGTAGGGGAGGGAATATTTTTTGCAGGAATGAAACATGTCGCAATAAAAGTTATAGCAAGCTATACGGAAGATCAAATTATAACCTCAGACCCATCGCAAATCCTGGCTATTAAAAAGGCTAAAGAGGAGCTTGAGAAAGCTGAGCTTGAATCTTTGGGAGATATATTAGCTCAAAATTGATATGAACACAACAGACTTGAATCAACCTGTTTTCTCTTTGGGCGCAAAAGTTTTTATCTATACATTCTCGGTAATGTTTGATTTAGCTCAACTTTTGATATCTTTGGCTTTTTGGGGAGCTGGTTTAACTTTATCAATTGCTTCTTTGGGAATTGGTACTCCTGTATTTATTCCGACTTTCGCTTCTTTTGCCATTGTAATTAACAAATCAATCCAAATTTATGCTTTAATTTTTTTCTTTTTTGTCTATTTGTATCTGCTTCAATCAAGAAAAAAAACAAAAATAAAAATCACCAGTTTTATAAAAAAAGCTACAATAAAAGCGGGTGTTGCTCAGGTTGCAGAGTTTATTCCTTTTTTAGGTCTCCTTCCGTTTATAACATTATCAAACTGGTTGTTTATAAATACTGCCGAAAAATATTATAAAAAACAAAGAGAGAAAGTGCTAAAACAAGGATTAGATAGTGTGTGATATAATTTAGTAATGTTCAAACAACATTTTACCATCTTGTTTGTTTTGTTTTTCTCGTCAGTGGCATATGGCGCATATGACCCTGACTTAAACAGTCTACCGTTTGCGCTAGAGAGTATACCAGAGACAAAAGAGATACAAATTGAAACCGAGCCCGAGTTTCCCAAACCTCACCAACTTACTCGCGCCACACTCAAAAGCTCAACTTTTAACCTTGCAAACTCTAAAATTATCTGGACTGTAAACGGCAATATTCAAAAAGAAGGGGGTAAACTGGAATTTGAAACCGGAGATTTGTTTGATGCAATAAATATAGTTGCTTTTGTTATTACAAATGAAAATCAAGTGTTTGCGGTCAAAAAAACCATATTCCCCAGAAAAATAACTGTTTTATATGAAGCCGACGGATACCTTCCCGCATTCTACAGAGGAAGAAGCCAAATAACATACAACGCTCCTGTGAAAATAAGTGTTATTGCCGAGATTCCCAAAAACGAAAGTGAAATATACAAACCTGAAGAAATCCTTTATGTGTGGCAAACTCCAACCAAAAAAATAGACTCCGGGTATGGAAAAACACTTCTTTCAATATCAAGCCCGGAGGTATTGGAAAGTGATGTTATTTTGGTTTACCTTTTCAATAAAAAAGGTAGGATTTTGGGCAAGTCCGGGGTCAGACTTAAAGTTAAACAGCCGAAAATCATGCTCTATGAAAACACACCACTTGAAGGTATAAGGTTTTCCAAAACTCTTTTTAACTCTTCTGTGTCACAGTATCCGGTAAAAATTTCGGCTGTTCCCTTTTTCGTAAACAATAAGATTGTCTCAAGTCTACTATATAGTTGGTATGTAAACTCCAAAGAGTTATCTTCAAAAGAAAAAACCGTGACCATAGCACCTGAGGGAGAAGGTGAATTAAATATAAAAGTAAAAGCTACAGATCCGATTTCCAAAGATTTTTTTAATTCGGAAACAGCATCTTTGAAATTGGAGGCTAATTATGTACCAAGCTTATGAACACACAAAGAATATATGCAATAGTTTCAATAATGCTGGCATTTGTGATTCTTTCGCTTGTTTCTTGGAGTGTTTTTGTAGGTAAACAAAAGAAAGAAATTGAAAAAAAAACAAAAAACACTTTCGGCACTGTTTTTGACCAACCTATAACAGTTCATAAATATATAGACGAACTGAAAGAAAAAGCGCTGAACATTCAACAAGAAATTCAAAATCAAGTTGCGTTTGAGTTCAAGCCTGAGGCTTCAGAGTTGGTGTATGAGCCAACTGCCGGCTTTGAAATTTTGTTTGATGAGATTAAAGATAATTTAATTGTTGACACGATTGCGTACACTTTGGTTAAAAACGGTCATGTATTTTTCGCCACCTATGCTCAAAAACCTTCTTTAAAAAGAGTTTTACAAGTTACAATAC
>JALTWS010000033.1 GCA_027048495.1 Candidatus Azambacteria bacterium | reverse complement strand
CAAAAGAACAAGATCCGGAAGTTGGAGTTCTTGTGTCAGGCAAGTACTGCAAAGCAACAACAGCGCCAGATGGAACAAAAAGGATTGACTGCAGTTCAGACTTGCAGGCAAGTGATCCGAGGATAGGGACCTTAGGACAGGCAAAAGTATGTATTGGTGGAGCAGGAGATACTATAAACTGCACATTAGATATACTTAAATAAAATATTAGAATCATCAATGTTTTATTGATTTAAGTTTTCTGCTAAAATAAAAACAAAAACTATTAAACAAAAACCCTATGAAAAAAGCCTCTTTTTTAATCTTTTCCTTTCTGATTCTTCCAATAGCAGGTTCTGTCATAATAAATTCAACCAAAGCCAAATGGACAGGCCCTTCCGGCCCTCCAACAACATACAACGTCCCCGCCCCACTTCACATAGGAGACACAAACCAAACAAAAAAAGGAGGCTTAACTTTAGGAAAAGACCTCTGGCTTGATAACTTTGTTTCAGGAGCAGCCCAAGCAGGCATAAAGTTCTTCTCAAACGATTCAACCTTCCCAAGAGCAGGCTACCTTTACAACAACGCAGGAACTTTAATTTACCAGACAGATGACGGCCAAGGAAACCAAATACCAAGATTCTCAATAGGAAACGACGGCAATGTAACAATAGGAAATATACAAAACCAAGCAAAACTCCATGTTGACGGAGACATCAGAGCAAGAAATATCTACCAAAACGGAAAGCTTGTCCTGACAAGCGAAACAGACCCTCAAGTTGGAATCCTTGCTACAAATGCTTTTTGCACATCAGACGGAAACAAGATAGACTGCACTACAGCTACAATTCCAGAGACAGACCCAACCATAGGAACACTAAATCCAAACAACTGGTGCGTATCAGACGGAAGCAAGATAACCTGCAATGCAAGCCCTCCTGTGACAAAAGAACAGGATCCGGAAGTTGGAGTTCTTGTGTCAGGCAAGTACTGCAAAGCAACAACAGCGCCAGATGGAACAAAAAGGATTGACTGCAGTTCAGACTTGCAGGCAAGTGATCCGAGGATAGGGACTATTATACCCGGAAAGATATGTGCGGCTGTTGGTGGTGTGATAGATTGTACGTATGATTCATCGTCTGTATCAGCATCTTATTTTTATAAATTATTTGGTTGGCCAAAAGTAAGCGGAAGGAATGTTTTGGCCAATAAAGCGAGTGTCAACAGACTTTGTTTTGAAAATGGTTATCCGGGAGAAGGAGTTATAAAAAACAGAAGCGGGTCATATACAAGTGAAAAATTTGCTGTATGGAATGGAAATAGTTGGCAGTTTCAAACATTAAGCGGGGAAAGAGCCATAACATCTTACATTTGTTTTGTAGAGCCTTTATAATGAAAAAACTAATTTTAGCTTTAATTTTAATATTTTTTGTTTGGGTTTTTTATGATAAAAACAAGCAAGAAGCAAGTTCTGCTGGGCTTGCTCCTGGGGATGTGTTTTATTTTTTGGATACAAGTTGGGAATGGATAATGCTTAATATGCTTACTTTTACTGATGAAGGAAAGTTAAAATTAAAAATGAAGTTTGTTGATGAAAGGATGGAGGAGTTAAGAAAGCTTCAAGAAAAAAAGGAATTAACAGAAAAAAAGGCAAAAAAATTAATTGAAGATTACAATAAATTATCGGAACAGATAAACCAAGATCTTCAAAAAATCCAAAAAGCAAAAGAAAATGCAAGCGACATTTTTCAGAAGGCAAAGAGTTTGTCAGAAAAACACAAAAGCGCAATTGACAATATCATAAAGGTTGCTCCCCAAAAGACATCTTTATTTTTGGAAAATATAAAAAGTTTTGGAGAAAATATTTTAGATTAATATGCAGTACAGGTTAAAAAGACAAATAACTATACTTGTTGTGCTGGCGTTTTTTGTTGCTATTGTTTTTTTGTTGCCTTTTTTGTTAAAAAAAGATGCTCCTTCTTGTTTTGATAATATTCAAAATCAAGATGAAGAAGGGGTAGATTGTGGAGGGAGCTTGTGTGCTCCATGCATAAGCCAATATTTTGAAGACATTGAAGTTCTTTTGGTGGGGGTGGTAGAATTTGATGGAAAATATGATGCTTTTGCAAGGATAAAAAATCCAAATTCTCAGTTTGGCACAGATAACTTGCTTTACAGCTTTAAATTTTATGATGCTGATGATAATTTTATATCCGAAGTTTCTTCAAAAACCTATATGCTTGCTGGCCAAACAAGATATGTAGTGTATCCTGCTATTTTTTTGGAGAAAAGACCTGCTTATGCTAAATTTATTGTAAATTCTGTAGATTTCAAAGAGCAAATAAGAACTAACATAAAGTTGCCAATATTTTCCAAAAGATTTGAAACGATAAAGGGATTGGGGAGAGAAATTACATCTCAAGCGTCTGGCATTGTTGAAAATCAGACTAATTATTCTTTTTTGGAAGTTGATGTTATAGCAGTTTTGTTAAATGAAAATGGAGATTACATAGCAGTAAACAAAACAAAAATTAATAATTTAAGGGCAGGAGAAAGAAGAAAAGTTATAGTTCCTTGGTTTTCTGAAATTAAAAATGGCCCAGTCGCAAAAGTTATAATAGAGGCATCTGCTAATGCAATTGACGACTCTAACATATTAAAATAATGGTTTTTTTATATAATCTAAGAAAAATAGACTGGTTGCTTGGCCTTGCGGCTATTTTTTTATCTTTGTTTGGATTGATTGAACTTTTTGCCATATCTCAAAACGATCCGACAATGTCGTTTGTTTTTTTAAAGCAGGTGATAGCTTTGGTTTTGGGTGTTGTTTTTATGATTGCTGTGGCATTTTTTGATTATAGGTTTTTTAAAACAAATTCTTATGCGGCGATTATTTTTTATGTTATATCTTTAGTTGTTTTAGCGCTACTTTTGATTTTGGGCAGTGATATCAGGGGGGCATCTTCTTGGATAAAAATTGGACCTTTCTCTTTGGAGCCAGTAGAGTTTGTAAAAATTGCAATTATAATACTTTTTGCAAAGTATTTTTCAAAAAGGCATATAGAAATGTATAGGTTTTCTCATATGATAATATCTGGAGTGTATCTTTTTTTCCCTTTGCTTTTTGTTTTGTTGCAGCCTGATTTAGGATCTGCTTTGGTTTTGGTTGGTATTTGGTTTTTTATTGTTTTAGTTTCTGGTATACCAAAAAAACATATTTTTATTTTGTTTTTAATATTTGTTGTTGTATCTTTTGTTGCTTGGGGATCATTTTTAAAAGAATATCAAAAAGACAGGATTTTAACTTTTTTAAATCCATACTCTGATCCAAAAGGGGCAGGATACAATGTTATTCAATCTATGATAGCGGTTGGTGATGGAGGTTTGTTTGGTAGAGGGCTTGGATATGGTTCGCAAGTTCAGTTTGGATTTTTGCCCGAGGCGCATACTGATTTTATGTTTGCTTCAGTTGCAGAAGAATTTGGATTTTTTGGGGTTTTGGTTGTGTTTGCTTTGCTTTTTATTATTGTTTTTAGAATTATAAAAATAGCTGTTAATTCTGATAATAACTTTGCAAAGCTTTTTTGCATAGGGGTCGCAAGCTGGATATTTGTTCAAGTTGTTATAAATGCCGGAATGAATTTGGGAATAATGCCGGTTACTGGAATTACTTTTCCATTTTTAAGCTATGGAGGTTCTTCTTTACTTTCTTTATTTTTGGCTTTAGGATTGGTTCAAAGCATAAAATTAAGAAGTTAAAATGATAAAGGTTAGTATAAAAACTAAAAAAGGAAATATTCACAACTTCTTTTTGAATAGAGGAGATGACTTTTTGTCAACTCTTGACAAATTCTTAAAAATGCATAAAATAAACTTATCTGATTTTGTAGATGTTTCAGTTGATTGCAAAGATTTTGAAAGCTCTGTTTCCTGTAGAATCGCAAAGATATCAGCCGAAGCAATAAAATTAATCAAGCTAAATAACAACAAGCAGTAAACCATATCATTTAAATATTATATTTTGAATGGTGGGGTTTGTTGCTTGCTTTTTGCATAATTGGTTACAAAATCGTCCTAATAATTAAATAACTCAAACCCCTTTTCGGCTAATTTAACGATGAGGGGTTTGCTTGTTTTATATGTTTAAAAAAACCAAAGTATTTTCTTCTGTCCCTAAAAGCATAATAAGTCCTCCAAATTTGATAGAGATACAGTTAAATTCTTATGAATGGTTTTTAAAAAAAGGCCTAAAAGAGCTTTTTGAAGAGATATCTCCAATAAAAGATTATTCTGACAAAGAGCTTGCTTTATATTTTTTAGACTATTATTTTGATGAACCAAAACATGATGAAAAATGGGCAAAGGAACATAGCGCATCTTATGAAGCTCCTTTAAGAGTAAAGCTAAGATTGGAAAATAAAAAAACAAAAGAGGTAAAAGAACAAGAAATATATCTTGGCGATTTTCCTATTATGACAGAAAGGGGAACTTTTATTGTAAATGGAGTAGAAAGGGTTATAGTTTCTCAGATTATAAGATCTTCAGGTGTTGTTTTTACCTCTGAATTTCAAAAAGGTAAAAAACTTTTTGGAGCAAAGATAATACCAAACAGAGGGACATGGATGGAGTTTGAAACAGATATTGACGGGGCAATATATGTAAGAATAGACAGAAAAAGAAAAGTTCCAGTAACTTCTTTGCTAAGAGTATTTGGATATGAAAGTGATGAGGAGATAAAAAAAGCATTTGCCGATGTTGATACAAATCCAAATATATCATACATAAACGCTACTTTAGAAAAAGATCCTGTTAAAACACAAGGAGAGTCATATATTGAGATATACAAAAGAATAAGACCTGGAGATTTGGCTACAATAGACAATGCAAAACAACTTATAGATTCTATGTTTTTCTCTTTTTCTAGATTTGATCTTTCAAAGGTAGGAAGATATAAGTTTAATGTAAGGCTAAAGGGAATGTCTTCTGAAGAAGCAAGAAAAGTAAAGATAACAAAAGAGGATAGGCTTTTAAACAAAGAAGATATAACAAATGTTGTAAAAGAGATAATAAGGTTAAACAACGATCCAAAAGCAGAAGCTGATGATATAGATCATCTTGGAAACAGAAGAATAAGATCGGTTGGTGAGCTTTTGCAAGGAAAACTAAGAGCGGGTCTTGCAAGAATGGAAAGAATAGCAAAAGATAGAATGAGTACTTTGGATTTGCATACTTTGGCGCCTGCTCAACTTATAAATGCAAGACCTCTTATGGCTTCAGTTAAGGAGTTTTTTACTTCTTATCAACTTTCTCAGTTTATGGACCAGATAAATCCGTTATCTGAACTTGAACATAAAAGGAGAATATCAGCAATGGGACCGGGAGGACTTACAAGAGAAAGAGCTGGATTTGAAGTTCGTGATGTTCATACTTCTCACTATGGAAGAATTTGTCCTATTCAGACTCCGGAAGGCCCTAACATTGGTCTTGTTGGGCATCTTTCAACTTATGCAAGAATAAATGAGTTTGGATTTATTGAAACTCCTTACAGAAAAGTGATAAAAGGAAAAGTCACAGACGAAGTTGTATATCTTTTGGCGTCAGAAGAATCAAACTACAACATAGCAGATGCCAGCACGCCTTATGATGAAAATGGAAAAATAACAGCAAAAAAAGTTAACGCAAGGATAGGCGGTCAGGCAGGAATGTGCGATGCTTCAGAGGTTGATTTTATAGATATAGCACCACAGCAGTCTATATCTGTTGCTACAAGTTTTATTCCATTTTTGGAGCATGATGATGCAAACAGGGCTCTTATGGGGTCTAATATGCAAAGACAGGCAGTTTCTTGTGTCAAGCCGGAAGCTCCTTTGGTTGCAACTGGAGCAGAAGAGAAGGCGGCAAGGGATTCTGGCCAAGTTGTGCTGGCAAAAGAAGATGGAGAGGTGGTTGAGGTTGATGCTTCTCATATAGTTGTAAAGGACTCAAAAGGAAAAAACAACAGATACAATTTGCATAGTTTTGTAAGATCAAACCAATATTCAAGCATAACCCAAAAACCGATAGTAAAAAAAGGCGATAAAGTTAAAAAAGGAGATGTTCTGGCAGATGGAGCATCTACTAAAAACGGCCAAATGGCATTAGGACAGAACTTGGTTGTTGCATTTTTGTCCTTTTATGGAAATAACTTTGAGGATGCTATTGTCTTGTCAGAAAAGCTTGTGCAAGATGATAGGTTCACATCTGTGCATGTTGAAAATTTCTCTGTAAATGTTCGCGACACAAAACTCGGTCCTGAAGTTACAACATGCGATATACCAAATGTTGGAGAAGATAAGCTTAAAAATTTAGATGAAGACGGTATTGTAAGAATAGGAGCGGAAGTTTCTTCAGGAGACATACTGGTTGGTAAAATATCTCCAAAAGGAGAAGCTGATCTTACTCCGGAAGAAAGGCTTCTGAGAGCTATTTTTGGAGAGCATGCAAGGGATATAAAAGACACATCTTTAAGATTGCCTCATGGAAAAAGAGGAAGAGTTGTTGGTGTTAAAGTGTTTTCAAGAGACAAAGGAGACAAATTGCCTTCTGGTGTTATAAAAACAATAGAGATAGAAATTGCAAAATTAAGAAAAATATCTGTTGGAGATAAACTTGCAGGAAGGCATGGAAATAAAGGAATTATTGCAAAGATACTTCCTGTTGAAGATATGCCTCATTTAGAAGATGGAACTCCGGTGGATATAGTTTTAAATCCTCTTGGTGTTGCTTCTCGTATGAATATAGGGCAAATTTTAGAAACTCATCTTGGTTGGGCGGCGTTAAACGGAAAATTTCAGGCTATAACCCCTGCGCTTGCTGGAGCTTCTGAGGAAGATATTAAAAAAGAGCTAAAAGCGCTCGGTCTTCCAGAAGACGGAAAAATAGATCTTTACGATGGAAGAACGGGAGAAAAGTTTGACCAAAAAGTTACTGTTGGGGTTATGTATGTGCTTAAGCTAAACCACTTGGTTGAAGATAAGATTCATATGAGATCAATAGGGCCATACTCTTTGATAACCCAACAGCCACTTGGAGGAAAGGCACAATTTGGAGGACAAAGGTTTGGAGAAATGGAAGTGTGGGCTTTGGAAGGGTATGGAGCGGCGCATATGCTTCAAGAGATGCTTACCATAAAGTCTGATGATGTTGTTGGAAGGACTGCGGCATACGATGCTGTTATTCGCGGAGAGGAGATTCAAAGCCCAAATTTACCGGCTTCGTTTAATGTTTTGGTAAGCGAGCTTAAATCTTTAGGATTTTCTGTTGAGCTTATTGGAGCAAAAGAAGAAGAAATTGAAGATGAAGTTGAAAGTATAGTTGATCAAGAAGAAAAATAAAAAGCTAAATTAATAAATTAAAACTAAACAAATATGAGTTTAAAAAAAGTATCAGATTTCAAATCAATAAAACTCAAGCTTGCGTCTCCCGAAGAGATTTTAAGCTGGTCTCATGGAGAAGTAACTAAGTCAGAAACTATAAACTACAGAACTCAAAGAGCAGAAAAAGACGGGCTTTTTTGTGAAAAAATATTTGGCCCAGAAAAAGACTGGGAGTGTTATTGCGGAAAATACAAGAGAATAAGGTACAAAGGTATAGTTTGTGATAAATGTGGCGTTGAGGTTACAAGATCAATAGTAAGGAGAGAAAGAATGGGACATATTGAACTTGCTGCTCCAGTAACTCATATTTGGTTTTTAAAAGGCGTTCCTTCAAAAATAGGAACCTTGCTTGATATACCTTTAAATAAGCTTGAAAGAGTTGTTTATTTTAACTCATATATAATTACCGAAATAGATGAAGAAGCGAAAAAAGCTGCTTTTGAAGAGCTAGAAAGAGAGTACAAGCAAAAAGTAAAGCAAGAAAAAGACAATGATAAAAAGGAAAAATTAAAAGAGCTGTTTTTTGAAGCAAAAGAGGAAGTCAAAGGTCTGACAAAGATGAGAGTTATTTCAGAAACAGAATATCATAACTTGAGCTTAAAGTATGGAGAGATATTCAAAGCCGATATAGGTGCATCAGCTCTTAAAAAACTTATTGAGGAGATTGATCTGAAGAAGATGGCAAAGGAGCTACAAGAAGCCGAGAAAAAAGCAAAATCCATACAAAAAGCTCAAATAATAAAAAAGATAAGAGTTGTTCAGGCGTTTTTAAAATCAAAGGTTAATCCTGCGTCTATGTTTTTAACTGTTATTCCTGTTATGCCTCCTGGACTTAGGCCTATGGTTCAATTGGAAGGGGGAAGATACGCATCTTCTGATTTGAATGATCTTTACAGAAGAGTTATAAACAGAAATAACAGACTTAAAAAGTTGATTGCCTTAAAAGCTCCGGAGATAATTATAAGAAATGAAAAAAGAATGCTTCAAGAGTCTGTAGATGCTTTGATAGATAATTCTGCAAGAAAAGGAAATGCGGTTATGGCATCTACCGGACAAAAAAGACAGTTAAAATCTCTTGCTGATATGCTCAAAGGTAAGTCAGGAAGATTCAGGCAAAATCTTCTTGGCAAACGTGTTGATTATTCTGGAAGATCAGTTATTGTTGTGGGGCCAGAACTTAAGATGGGAGAATGCGGAATACCAAAAAAGATGGCGCTTGAGCTTTTTAAGCCTTTTGTTATGCATGAGATTATAAAAAGAGAACTGGCATATAACATAAGAGGCGCAGGAAGATTAATAGATGAAGCTCCAGATGAAATATGGGCTATTTTAGAAGATGTAATTAAAGATAAATATGTTTTGCTAAACAGAGCTCCTACATTGCATAGGCTTGGAATTCAGGCATTTAAGCCAATTCTTATTGAGGGTATGGCAATAAGGCTTCATCCTTTGGTTTGTGCCGCTTTTAATGCTGATTTTGATGGAGATCAAATGGCAGTTCATCTTCCTTTAACGCAAAAAGCACAAGAAGAAGCAAAAGAGTTGATGCTTGCTTCAAAAAACTTACTAAAACCTGCAACTGGCGAGCCAATCACTAACCCTACTCAGGACATAGTTTTGGGGTCTTACTTTTTGACGGCTATAAAAGAAGGCGCAAGAGGAGAAAATAAAGTATTTACATCAAAAAATGAGGCAGTACTGGCTTATGATCTTGGTCTTATTGATATAAATGCAAAAATTAAAGTTTTGGCAAAGCCTGATGAAAAGCATCTTACAGACAAAAGTGGAAAGTACATAGAAACATCGGTTGGAAGAATAATTTTCTCAAGGGCTTTGCCAAATGATTTTGGATTTTTAAACAAGGAACTTAACAAAGCAGAACTTGAAAAGCTTACTGGAGAAATAATAGAAAGATACAAAGAAGATTCTGCTAAAATTCTTGATACTATAAAAGATTTGGGATTTAAATATGCTACAAAATCTGGAATTTCATGGGGTATGGATGATTTGGTTGTGCCAAAAGAAAAAGATGAAATTATCAAAAAAGCAGAGGAAGAAGTTGAGCAAATACAAAAACAATACGAAGACGGACTTTTAACAGATAGCGAAAGATATGATAGAGTTGTTCAAGTGTGGAATAGAGCAAAGCAGGATGTTGGTAAGCTTGTTCCGGATTGTCTTGAAAAGCATGGATCCATAGATACAATATTAAAATCAAAGGCAAGAGGATCAGTTGCACAGCTTATACAGATGTCCGGTATGAAAGGGCCTGTTGTTAACCCGGCTGGAGGAATTATAGAACTTCCTATTAAAAGATCATACAAAGAAGGGCTTGGAGTTTTGGAATATTTTATTTCAACTCATGGCGCAAGAAAAGGTACTGCAGATACTGCTTTAAGAACTGCTTCTGCAGGATATCTTACAAGAAGGCTTGTTGATGTTGCTCAAGATGTTGTTGTAAGGGAAGAGGATTGTAAAGATGACAGGGGAATAGTAATGCTAAGGGAAGACTCTGTTGCTTTGGGACAGGACTATGCTTCAAGAATATTTGGAAGAATGGTTCTGGAAGATGTTAAAGATAAAAAAGGAAATATAATAGTTAAAAAGGGTGAGTTCATATCAAAAGATCAAGCAGAAAAAATAAATAAAGAGGAAGTAGAATATGTAAGAGTAAGGTCTGTTATGCTTTGTAAGTCGGACAATGGAGTATGTCAAAAATGTTATGGATTTGACCTTGGAAATAATAAATTGGTTAAGTTGGGAACCCCTGTTGGAATAGTTGCGGCACAATCAATTGGAGAGCCAGGAACTCAGCTTACCATGAGAACATTTCATGTTGGTGGAGTTGCAGGAGGTGGAGACATTACACAAGGTTTGCCTCGTATTGAGGAGATATTTGAAGCAAGACCTCCAAAAGGTAAAGCTGTAATTTCAGAGGTTGCAGGAAAAGTTGTTGATATATCAAAAGATGATAAAAGTTATATAGTTAAAATTGAGGTTTCTGATTATTCTTTTGAAGTTGAAAATGGGAAAAAGGAAGAAAAGGATGGTAAAAAATATGTTAAATACAATATACCTTTGCTTGCTACTTTATGGGTATCAAAAGGTGATAGAGTTCAGGAAGGAACTCAGCTTTGCGAAGGACACTTGGATATAGGAGAGTTGTTTAAAGTTGCAGGTATAAGGCAGGCAGAAAGATATATAATTTCAGAAATTCAAAAAATATATACAGCAGAAGGAGCTACAATCTCTGATAAGCATATAGAGATAATAGTAAGACAAATGTTCTCAAGAGTTAGGGTAAAAGATGTTGGAGATACTAATTTAATTATGGGAGATATAGTAGAAAAAGGCATATTCAAACAAGAAAATAAAAAAGCAAAAGAAGCAGGCAAAAAACCAGCTACAGGCTCTCAACTATTTTTGGGAGTTACAAGAGTTTCCCTTTCAACCGAGTCGTTTTTGTCTGCCGCATCCTTCCAAGAAACTTCAAAAGTGCTTATAAACAGCTCCATAGCAGGAAAGGAAGATAAGCTAAGAGGATTAAAAGAAAATGTTATCATTGGAAAGCTGATACCTGCAGGAACCGGTTTTAAGCCAGAGAAAAAATAGTAATATTTTTTAAGAAGAAGCCCGCAAGATCCATAAGTCTTGCGGGTTTTTGTTGTTGAATTTTGATAAATTTTTTGTTATGTTTGTTAGGTCTTTGTATAAAAAAAAGGGAGATAACTGGCAATGAGCGATAACGAGCAAAAAAATATGTATAGGTACGGTCTTTTTTGTGTCTTGCACAATGGTTCTCCAAGCTGTCCTAAGTGTGGGTCTTTACCAAAAGAACATGAGGTTAAAAGCCATGATCCCATGTGGGGTGATGGAAAAGTTTATTGTAAAAAATGTGGAGAATATGTCAGGGACTATAACTCTGACTAATAAATACTTTTAAAACCGCGCAATTGCGCGGTTTTTCTTATTTGGCAGACGATTTTAAAAATGTTACAATATACCCTGTTATGGGAAGGAAAAACAAGAAAAAAACAAAAACAAAAAGCAAAAAACTTGAAAAAAAAGCAAAACAACAAGAGATTGATTTTGAAGAAGAGGAAAAACAAAGTTTTTTGCATCCTGAAACCAAAAAAAGTGTTTTGGGGGTTGTATTTTTAGTTTTGGCAATAATTTCTCTTTTGGCGTATTTTGATCTGGCTGGCATTGCTGGACAATACATAAAGTCAGGGCTTTTGGCTCTTTTTGGCATAGGGTTTTTTATAGTTCCAATAACATTTTTGATGATATCAATAGCATTTTTTAAATCGCTAAAAACCAATCTTTACTTGTCTGTTGTTTTTGGCGGAGTTTTGTTTTTTTTGAGTTTTTTGGGGTTTATTGATGTTTTAACAAGATACTCACAAGGATCTGAAAATCTAAACGCAGGCTGGATTGGTTTTTTGGTGGCATATCCTTTTTATAATTTTTTTGGTTTTTGGGTTTCATCTATTATATTTTTAGCATCAATACTTATATCAATTGCGCTTGCATTTAATGTTCCAATTAAGTTGCCTGATTTGAAAAGAAAACAAGATGACTATGAAGATGAGCAGGATTATGAAGAAGATTATGAAGAGGAGGATCAAGAGGAGGTAGATGAGCAGGACTATGAAGAAAATGATAAAGATTCAGGTTTTATTTCAAAAACTATAGAAACCTCAAAACAGAAGGTTAAAAATTTAACAAAAAAAGCAAAAAGAAATGAATTACCAGAAGATGCAAAGTCTCATACTAAAATAAATCCAAGTAAAGCAGTTTCTGATTTTATAATACAAACCCATCAAAGGTCATACAAACTTCCTCCAATTGAACTTCTTGATAGCCACAAGGGAAAACCAGCCGCAGGAGATGTAAAAACTTATTCTGAGCTTATAAGAAAAACCCTTAAACATTTTGGAATAGAGGTTCAAATGGGAGAGGTAAATGTTGGTCCTACTGTTACTCAGTATACTCTTAAACCTGCTCAAGGAGTTAAGCTTGCAAAGATTGTAGCTTTGCAAAACGATCTTGCGCTTGCGCTTGCCGCTCATCCGATAAGAATAGAGGCTCCGATACCAGGGAAATCTTTAGTTGGCATAGAAATACCAAATAAAGTAATAGCAGTTGTTAAGATAAGAGAGATGATTGACAGTCCTGCATTTTTAGAATCTTCTCCTTTAACCGTTGCTCTGGGAAAAGATGTTTCTGGTATGCCTCAATATGCTGATATAGAAAAAATGCCTCATCTTTTAATAGCAGGAACAACCGGGTCTGGAAAAAGCGTTTGTTTGCATACAATACTTACCAGTTTGCTTTACAAAAACTTTCCTCAAATGCTTAAGTTTTTAATGGTTGATCCTAAAATGGTTGAATTGACAGCATACAATGGCATTCCGCATCTTTTATCTCCCGTCATAACAAAGCCAGAAAAAGCTGTTGCCGCCTTAAACTGGGCAATAAAAGAAATGGAAAGAAGGTATGAGTTTTTGTCCGAACATAATTGTAGAAATATTGAGTCTTATAACTCAAAAGTTACAAGCTCAGAAGAGGAAAGTGTAATGCCTTATATAGTTATAGTAATAGACGAACTTGCTGATTTAATGTCTGTGTCTGCTCGTGAAGTTGAAGCGTCTATTGTAAGGTTGGCTCAAATGGCAAGAGCTGTTGGGATGCATCTTATAATATCAACTCAAAGGCCGTCTGTTGATGTAATAACTGGACTTATAAAAGCAAATATACCTTGCAGAATTGCTTTGCAAGTAAAGTCAATTGTGGATTCAAGAACTATTTTAGATATGTCAGGAGCAGAAAAACTTCTTGGATCGGGGGATATGCTTTATTTGCCTCAAAACGCTACCAAACCAAAAAGAATCCAGTGTTCTTTTATTTCTGAAAAAGAAGTTAAAAAAGTTGTTAATTACTTAAAAAAAGAAAGTGAAAAATATCAAAACGAAGAAGAAAACGAAGGGGAAGAAACTGTGAGTTCGGAGGATTTAAAGGAGGCTCTTGAAAGAAAAAAAACAACTATAGATATGGATATAGATTTGGATTCTTTTGTTGCTGCTTCAAATCAAGAAGATGAGCTTTTTGATGAGGCAAAAGAAACGGTTATAAAATATCAAAAAGCTTCCACTTCGTTTTTACAAAGAAAGCTAAAGATAGGCTACTCAAGGGCAGCAAGGCTTATGGATCTTTTAGAAGAACATGGAGTAGTAGGACCTCAAGAAGGCTCAAAGCCAAGAGAGATCTATATATCAAAAGAAGAAAGCCAGCAAAACGATGATGACAAACAATAAAAAAACCAGTGTTTTTGATGAAAAAGGCATAGAAGAATTGCCTTTAAATAAGGTTTTTGAACGGGAAAGAAAGGCAAAAAAAATGTCCCTTAAAGCATTATCTGAAAAAACGGGGATTTCTTTAAGAAATTTGCAAAAAATTGAAAAAGGAAAATGGGAGGATCTTCCGGCAGAGATTTATTTAAGAAGCTTTTTTGAAAAAATAGAAAAGGCGATGAATTTAAAAAACGGGTATTTATTAGATCTTTACGAAAAAGAAGTTGCTTTCTTAAAAAGACAAAATAATAATAAACCGATTAAAAGAATTTCTAAAGATTTTTTTGTTGTAACTCCAAAATTAGTTGCAAGATTTATATTTTTTGTGTTTTTTGTTTTTATTATAGTTTATTTTTTCTATCAACTAAATTTTTTGGTTGCAGAACCAAAGCTTATTGTAACAAATCCTGAAAATGATATAATAACAGAGTTAAAGGAGATAACGGTTTTGGGGCAGACCTATCCTGACAATAAAGTTATGATAAACGGTAACGAAGTGCCTGTAGATGAAAATGGCAATTTTTCTGCTTCTTTATTGCTTCAAGAAGGTATAAATACCATAAAAATAACATCAGAAAACAGGATAGGAAAACAAAAAGTTATAATTAAAAGAGTTATATTAAAATAAAATTTATGGCTACAAAAGACAAAAAAATAAAAAAACAAGAAGATGCAAAAGATTCAAAACAGCTTGAATCTGCAATTGAAAGCATAAAAAGCAAATTTGGAGAAGGAGCTATAATGAAGCTTGGAGATGCAAAAAAAGTTGATGTTGAAGCTGTTTCTACAGGCTCTATATCTTTAGATATGGCTCTTGGAGTTGGCGGTGTGCCAAGAGGCAGAATAATTGAAATTTTTGGTCCCGAATCATCAGGAAAAACTACACTTGCTTTGCATATTGCTGCAGAAACTCAAAAAAAGGGAGGGGTTGCCGCATTTGTTGATGCAGAGCATGCTTTAGATCCGGTTTATGCAAAAAATATAGGAGTAAATACAAAGGAGCTTTTAATATCCCAGCCGGATACAGGAGAGCAGGCATTGGATATTGTGGAGGCGCTTATAAAATCAGATGCGGTTGATCTTGTAGTTGTTGATTCTGTTGCGGCTTTAACTCCAACTGCCGAAATAGAAGGAGAGATGGGGCAACAGCATGTTGGCTTGCAGGCAAGGCTGATGTCGCATGCTTTAAGGAAATTAACTTCAATTGCAGCAAGGCATAACACTATAGTTATTTTTATAAATCAAATAAGAATGCAAATAGGCGTGATGTTTGGAAATCCAGAAACTACAACCGGAGGAAAAGCTCTTAAATTTTATTCTTCTGTAAGAATAGATATAAGAAAAGCTGCTCAAATAAAAAAAGGAGAAGATGTTATAGGAAACAGAGTAAAGGTTAAAGTTGTAAAAAACAAAGTTGCCGCTCCATTTAAAACCGCAGAGTTTGATATAATGTACAACGAAGGAATATCTTATGAAAGCGACCTTTTAAATCTTGCTATAAAATACGGAATAGCCAAAAAAAGTGGTGCATGGATAATATACAAAGACCAAAAACTTGGCCAAGGCATGGACAACGCAAGAAAGTTTTTAAAGCAAAACAAGCAGTTGGCAAACAAGATTTTACAAGAAGTAAAGATGGCTGTAAAAGAGGAACGGCAAAAAGAACAAGACTAACCAAAACAAAAAACGGTCTTTTCACGACCGTTTTTTGTTTTGGTTTTTATTTTTTTAGTACAGTATACCCCAAAAGAGACATAAATCTTGCTCTTTTTATTGCTTTTGCCAACTCTCTTTGATGCTTTGAGCAAGTTCCTGTCCTTTTTGGCGGTATTATTTTGTATTGCATTGATGTGAATTTTTTTAAAGTTTCTGTATCTTTGTAGTCTATCCATTTTGTGTTTGTGACACAAAAGTGACAATGTTTTGTGTTGTTGTTCATAGCTGTTTTAAGGTTACTGTTAAAATGGAATATCCTCTATACTTATTTCTTCTTCTTGATTTGTGGTTTGATCTGGAAGATCTTCGTCTTTTTGAAGTTGATTGTTTTGTGATCTTGGTCCCATTTGCATATTTTCAAGGATTATCTCTGTTCTGTATCTTTTAATTCCATCTTGTCCATCCCAAGATCTTGTTTCCAATCTTCCTTCAGCATATATTAAAGTTCCTCTTTTTAGGTATTGGGCGCATATATCTCCTAATTTTCCCCATGCGACAATATTATGAAATTCTGTTTTTTGCTGTTTTTGTCCGTCTTGATCAGTCCATATTCTGTTGGTTGCTATTGTAAATGTTGTAACAGTTCTTCCTGTTGTTGTTGATTTTGATTCAGGATCTCTTGTTAGATTTCCTATAAGCAATACTTTGTTGAGATTCATGTTTTTTTAATTATTTATTTAAGATTTCTTCAAGTTTTTCATCAAGCGACTCTATATCTACTTTATTCTCATCAACATAACTTTTTGCTCCTTCTTTTAATACGGAATCTACATTACTTTCTTTGCTTGGTTCTGGTTTTTTAACATTAGCTTTTGGAGCTGTCATTTGGGCGACTTGTTTTTTTGTCACTTCTATAATCAAATGCCTTAGTACATCTTTTTCCATTTGTAACGCTGTGTTTATATCCTTTATTTTATCAACAGGACATTCAAAATGCAACCAACCAAAATATCCTTCAGTTTCATGCCTTATTGGGTAGGCAAGAGTTCTAATTTTTGGCAATTCTTCTTTTTGTATGTCTGCATTGTGCTTTGCCAAGATTTCCCTTAGTTTTTGGACATGCTTTAAAACATCGTCTTCGTTTATTGAAGACGATAAAAAATAAGCAAGTTCGTATATTTTTTTGTTTGTGTCTGTCATTTTATCTAATTTTTAGTTAATTTTAAGAGACCAAAGGCGAATTGAAGTCTTAGCAGTATAATACAGCAAAATTTATAAAATATCAAGGTTTTTTGCGGTTCTTTAAACAGTATCCTGTTTTTTATTACTTATTTACTGTAAACAACAAAATTTTATGTATTAACCAAAATTCAAATAACTGTTTTATTGTCCTATTTTAAACTCTACAACATCCCCATCTTGGATTATGTATTCTTTTCCCTTGGTTTGCAAAAGACCGTTTTCTCTTGCTTTTGCAAAAGATCCTGATTTTATAAGATCATCATATTTTACAATTTCTGCTTTTATAAATTTTTTTTCAAAATCGGTGTGAATTTGAGCTGCCGCAACGGGAGCGGGGGATCCTTTTTTTGTTGTCCAAGCTTTGGTTTCTTTCTCTCCGGTTGTTAGGTAGGTAACAAGCCCTAAAATTTCGTAGCTTTGTTTTATAAGTTCATCAAGTCCGGATTTTTCTGATATGCCAAATTCTTTTTTGTATTCTTCTTTTTCTTTTTCTGTCAGCTGATTCATCTCGGCCTCCAAAGCGGCGTCTAAAATGATATATTTAAAATTGTTTTTTTCAAAATAATCCATTAATTTTTGATATCTCTGGTCGTTTAGTTCATCAAGGTTTTTTCCTCCCATTTTTTTGTTCAAAACATACAAAATTGGCTTTTGAGTAAGTAGATTCAGTTCTTTTGCCATCTTTGCGTCTTCATCTTCAAGTTCAAGAGAGTTTAACATTTTTTCTTGCTCTAAATGTTTTTTAAATTTTTCCAGAATTTCTCTTTGTTTTATTATTTCTTTGTTTCCGCTTTTTGCTTCTCTTGCCGTTTTCTCTAAGCGTTTGTTTATTGTATCTAAGTCTGCAAGCACAAGCTCTAAGTTTATGGTTTCAATGTCTGATAGAGGGTCAACTTTTTTGTCAACATGAGTTATGTTTTCATCTTCAAATATCCTTACGACTTCGCATATTGCTTTAACCTCTCTTATATGTGAGAGAAACTTGTTTCCAAGTCCTTCGCCTTTGCTGGCTCCGCGGACAAGTCCAGCAATATCTACAAACTCAATTACCGTTGGGACTATTTTTTGGGAATTTGATATTTTTGCCAGTTTTTCCAATCTTGGATCCGGAACTTCGACAATACCGACATTTGGATCAATAGTGCAAAACGGGTAGTTTTGGATATCTACCTTATTTTTGGTTAACGCAGAAAAAAGTGTTGACTTTCCTACATTTGGAAGCCCTACTATTCCTATTGAAAAAGACATATGAGATTTATAGTTTAAAATTTTTAAGATTTAAAATTTGCCATTTAAGGTTTAGTATAAAACATAAAACATAGATTGTAAATTTAAGTACAAAAAATTTATTAGATTATTTTACTTAACTTTCTCACGATCGTGAGAAAGTTAAGTAAAATTGGGTTGGTGTAATTTGCTTGTTTGTGCTTAAAATTTCATCTTAAAAGATGGTTTTTAAGTATGTATGAAGGCTACTATTGTGTGCTTGGACATTGCACATTGCAAACATTGACATAATTTAAAAAATATGTTAAAGTATAAAAAATTTTTGCACTTTGATATAGTAAAAAATGTAGAGGTTCAACCTCTAAAAATGTAGAGGTTCAACCTCTACAGTCTTACAACTTTTACGGATTTTCGTAGAGGTTCAACCTCTACACCTGCGCCTCGGGGTTTTTCAGGGGTGGGAGAGACATATGAACAGGATCGACTTTTTATTTGATTTCTTTTTTTCGTTTTTCTTTTTCCTTATTTTTTTGATTATTACTCTGAGAGATTTTTTCTCAGGAGGTGATCTTTTTTGGATGCCGGCAGGACTATCAATATTTTCTCTAATATTGATGGTCCTTGTTGTTTGCAAGGACTTAAAAGGAGGATATGGAAAGTGAACAGAGAATTTTTTGTTGACTTTTTTACTTGTTTTTTTATTGTTGCCTTTGCGGCTATTGCCGTTGTAGGTGAAGAACCGAGGTTTTTTTATCCCGGCATGCTGTTTAGCGGGATATCGTTTATTGGGTTGTGTGTTGTTTTATTTTTAATGGTTTCAAAGGTAGGAGGTATAACCGATGAAAAAAACAGCAAATCTTATTTGGTTGGGGCTTGTGCTTGGCCTGTTTGTAGGCGCGTTGAATGCTGTAAAACAGGTCATGGACATGCCAGTTGTTCAGATGACTTACCCAGACAAGGAATGTGTCAGGGTTATAACCAAGGATGGTAAAAAGGATTGTTCTTGGCTTGAAGAAAATCAAGTCAGGAAGTATCATGTAGAATATGTCATGAAGTAAGTTGGCATATTCTACATCCCCGCAGCGCAATTGCGCTGCGGGGATTTTGTTTTTTATATTTGTTTGACCAAAAATAATATATTTGATAATTTTTGTATTGAAGACATACACAAAAAAAGGGGGAAGCATGAACGACGATATGGTAAGCTTGGGAAGTGTGATTGACTTTCTTTTAGAAGAAAGCAAAGATGCTTTTTATAACACAAAAAATATTTATGTTGCAGTTTCTTTGGTTGAAAAGTTCAAGCCATCTTCTGAAGTTGCAGACAAAGTGGCAAGGCATTGCTTAAAAAATATTTTTATGACAAATATGGCGATCCGAGTTGCTCCTTATGCGTCCGATGAAGTTGTTGGCGATATTTTAGGACAGCTCCTTAAGCTTGGTAGTGTCAGCGCTTCAAAAAAAATCGCAGAAATGCTCTGTAAAAAGCTTGATAAAAAACAAAACAACAACAAAAAAGAAAAAGCCCTCACATGAGGGCTTTTTTCTTATGCTTTTATCTCTTCCCATTGATTGTCTTGTTCAAATTCTTGTATAAATCGGGAAGTGAGCACTTTTGGTTTTAAATATATTATTGTTGGTTTTAAAGGTTCAAGCTCGCTCCAAGGAGATACATTGTCAATCAGAAATGTTTCCAGTTCTTTTCCAACCAAAAGCTTTATTTGTTGCCCAAGAATGGTTGGCTTGTAGCAGTCGCTTCTTTTGGGCATTAGCTCTTTTCTGAAAATTTTTTTGTTTTTGTTTTTGTACCTTTCTGTTATTTCAACTTGAGCAAAAACTCGCATTTTTCTCTCCTTTGTCAATGGAACAATCAATGCAATATTAAGATAATATGTTTTTTATGTCAAATTTAAAGCTTTTAGTTTTGCTTGCACTTTTTTTAAAGTGTTTTTATCTTTGGCTTCTATATTTATCCTGAGGAGATTTTCTGTATTTGATGCTCTTGCGTTTATCCAAAAATTTTCAAAATAAATTGAGACCCCATCCAGTTTTGACACTTTTCCTTTTTTAAATGTTTGTTGAATCTTTTTTATGGCAAGATTTTTGTCTTTTATTTTTAAATTTATTTCCCCAGATCTTTTGTATTTATCGTATTTTTTTATTAGACTTTGCAAATCTTTTTTTGAATGCTTAATTATATTAAGCACTTTTAGCATTGCAAATACAGCAGAGTCAGCATAAAAAAAGTCTTTGAAATAAAAGTGCCCGGAAGACTCTGCTCCAAAAACAGCATTATGCTTTTTCATTGCTTGCTTTACAAAAACATGGCCTACTTTGCTTTTTATGTATCTGTGTCCGTTGTTTTTTGTTGTGTCTTCAAAAATTTTACCAATAGTTGCATTGCCGACAAATGTTTGTTTGCCAGAAAAACTTTCTGAAATCATAGCCGCTATTTCTGATGAGTCTATTTTCTTTCCTTTTTTTGTGAAAAAAAATACTCTGTCTGCATCCGTGTCAAATGCTACTCCCAAATCATACTCTTTTTGCTTCATCTTTTCTTTTATGTGTTTTGTGTTTTTGTCTTTTGCTGGATTTCCTTCGTGTTTTGGTGTCTCTGACATTTCACAAAGGGAAGTTAGTTTAAATCCAAGTTTTTTAGATAATTTTTTTACTATTTTACTTGAAGCTCCACAGGAAAAATCTGCAATTATGTTAAAATCTAATTTTTCAGAATGAGATGCTAAAAAATTAACATATTTTTCCGTAAGGTTTTTTTTGGTTATTTTTCCAATATTTTTTGATTTTTTAAAATTGTTTTTTTGGGCAAGTTCCTTTATTTTTAAAAGCCCGGAGTTTTTTCCTATTGGCTCTGCTTTTTTTGCTGATATTTTAAATCCGTTATATTCTTCCGGATTGTGG
The DNA here is from genome assembly GCA_027048495.1 of Candidatus Azambacteria bacterium. Lineage (GTDB taxonomy): Bacteria > Patescibacteriota > Minisyncoccia > GWC2-36-17 > M10-OD1-4 > JALTWS01. The sequence goes on along the minus strand of JALTWS010000033.1, from coordinate 20,367 downwards.
GATGCGGTTATCATTATTCCACCCTTAAGATTTTGGTCGTTTATTGCCCAGCTAAACATAGGAGTTGTGCATACTCCTATATCTAAAACATCATATCCCAAAGATGTTATTGCTTTTGCAACTTCTTTTTTAATTTCCGGAGATGATTTTCTTGCGTCCATTGCAACCAGTATCTTTTTTGCATTTAAAAATGTTGCTGTTGCTTTTGCTATTTTTTCTATGTCTTTTTTTGTGAAGTCTTTTTTGTAAATACCTCTTATATCGTATGCTTTAAATATTTTATCTATATCCATGGACAAAATTTAATTTTTTATGTATCTTATAAATATACCAAAAAAAGAGGAGGTTAGCTACCATGTTTTGTTTAAGAGATCTTTTTTTGTCGTTTTTGGTTCATTTTTTGTTTGTTGCAATTGTTATTTTTGATCAACAAAAAAGCCTCTTTTGACAAAAAGAGGCTTTATTTTTTCTTTGGCACTCTTTGGGTTTTTATATACCAGTCCTGAACATTTACAAACCTTTTTGAAGGCAAGACTGCATTGTTTATTGATATTCCTTTGACTTTTTCATTGACTGGATATAGGTATGTTGGAGAAAACAAAAATATAGCTGGTATATCATCGGTTAGCTCTTTTTGAAATTCTTTTAATTTTTCAGTTCTTTTTTGTTCGTCCATTTCTTGTCTTGCTTCTTCAAGAAGTTTATCTACATCTTTGTTACTATAAAGCGAAAGGTTAAGTCCTGGATCTTTTTTTTGCGAAGAATGCCAAAAGGCAAATGGATCAGGATTTAAAGATAATACTTCTCCAAATATCAAAGCGTCGTATTTTCTTGATTTTATAATATTTTGCCTTAACTCATCAATGTCATAGTTTTCTATATTTACTTTTACTCCCACTTTTTCCCATTGTGATTTTATTATCTCTGCGGTTTTTGCTAAATCAGAAACATCGCTTGTTGCTATTGTAATCTCTAAATTTACAGGATCTTTTCCTTTGGATAAAGATTTTTCTCTTATGCCGTCTTTGTTTTGGTCTTTCCAGCCAGCTTCTTCTAAAATTTCCTCTGCTTTTTTAAGAGAATATTCATATTTTTTTATATTGTCGTTGTATTCTTTCATTGTGGGAAGAATAGGGGAGTCTACAACTTTAGCTTCATTTCCAAAAATACTTTCTAAAATATATTTTTTATCTGTTGCATAAGAAAGCGCTTCTCTTACTTTTTTATCTGACAGTATAACGCTTTGGTTTTGATTGAAAAACACAGAAAAATATTTTGGTATGCTTATTTTGTATATATTTGTGTCTTTGTCCTCTACAAGATATTTGTTTTTTGGTGAGATAAAGGAGATTCCCATAACCTCTCCTTTTTGGTATGCGTTTATTGCTTGTTCTTGATCGTTGTAAAAATAGAATGCTATTTCATCAAGGTAAGGCCTTTTTTTGTAGTATTTATCGTTTGCTTTGAAAAATAACGCTGTGATTTGCCCATCTTTGTTTTTTATTGCTTTTTTAATCTCAAACGGCCCTGTTCCAACTGGCTGTAGATTTATTGGAGAAAGTATTATATTTTTTGGTTCTGTAGTTTCCCAAATATGCTTTGGTATTATTCCAATAGTTGTTTTTTCCAAAAACGGAGCATAAGGGTTTTTTAAAACAAATTTTACTGTGTAGTCATCTATTTTTTCTACTCTTATACCCTGCCAAGATGATCTGAGCGGACTTGGATATGCTGGGTTAAGTATAGAATTTATGGTAAACACAACATCATCAGCTGTAAATTTTTTTCCGTCATGCCATAAAACATCTTTTCTGAGATAAAATGTGTATTCTTTTCCGTCTTCTGATATTTCATAAGATGATGCCAAATCCAAAACCAAGTTTCCATTTGCATCATAGTCCATAAGCCCTGAATAGATAAGTTCTGATGCATCTCTGTCAACATCATTTGATGTTATAAGCAATGGATTTATAAATTGAGGTCCTCCAACAAGAGCTTCGGTATATCTTTTTCCGTATGCAGGTATTTGTTCTGTTTTTACAATATATATATTCCATATTGAGGTTGCTCCAAATAAAAAAGCAAGCAAAAAAAACAAAACAACTAAATGCTTTTCTTTTTTGCTCATAACTTTTGGCAACTGTCTCCATTGAAACCAAAGCGGCCACCATCTATTTTGTTTTTTTTGTTTTTTAGTAATAGTTTTTAGGATTGTGGCGCAAACAAAAAAGCGAAAAAATCGCTTTTTTGTTTGCTTAATATTAAGCTAAAAACAACCTTACAAAAGCCACTCCAATAAACAAAGCAGATAAAACTATTGTTGCGATAAATAAAAACTTGTCAAAACCTCTTCTTGTCTGGTAAATGCTTTCTGATCCTCCTTGTCCTCCTCCAAACACAGCTCCTCCGCCAGCATTTTTTTGCTGAAGAAGTATAACAACAGTAAGCGCAACAGATATTATTATAAGTATTATATTTAATGCCATATTTTTATTTTTTAAATCCTATTGAAATTATAAAGTTAATTATTCCCAAAAGCAAAGTTGTCAAAAATAATGCAGAAAATCCTGAAAATTCAACCTGAGGCAAAAGCAAGTCGGATATGTACAAAATAAGCATATTTATAACAATAACAAAAAGTCCCAAGCTGAATATTATAAACGGACCAAAAATTAATTTAAGCCCCGGTTTTAACAAAAAGTTTGCCAAAGCGATGACAAAAGCGGCAACAAAAAGTTCTAAATAACCTCCGCTCAAAGACACGCCGTCTATGTAATATTCTGCCAAAAACAAAGCAAGAGCGTTTGAAATTGTTAAAACTAGAAACTTCATTGACATCAAGATAGCACAATGATATAAACAAATCAAGACATTGAACCTTGACAACTCACCAAACAAAAGGAGAAAGCAAGATGAAACAATACCTTAATCTTTTGTCTCATATTTTAAAAAACGGCACGAAAAAAAGTGACCGAACCGGAACAGGAACAATAAGTTGTTTTGGCTGGCAAATGAGATTTGACCTGTCCAAAGGTTTTCCTTTGGTAACAACAAAAAAAATTTTTATAAAAGGGGTCATACACGAACTTTTGTGGTTTTTGAGTGGAGACACAAACATAAAATACCTAAATGACCATGGAGTTCATATCTGGGACGCTTGGGCAGACCAAAAAGGTTATTTAGGGCCAATATATGGAAGCCAGTGGAGATTTTGGGAATCTCCTAATGGGACAATAGTGGATCAAATAGAAAAAGTGGTAAATGATATTAAAAAAGACCCAGACTCAAGAAGGCTGATAGTAACAGCATGGAATCCTGGAGAGCTTCATTTGATGGCTCTTCCTCCGTGCCATTGCCTTTTTCAATTTTATGTGGCAGACGGCAAGCTTTCTTGCCAGCTTTACCAACGGTCAGCAGATGTGTTTTTGGGGGTGCCCTTCAATATTGCCTCCTACTCTTTGCTTACCATGATGGTAGCTCAAGTAACAGGACTTGAGCCGGGAGAGTTTGTCCATACTTTTGGTGACGTTCATATTTACCAAAACCACATAAGGCAGGTTAAACTTCAGCTTTCAAGAAAACCCTATCCGCTTCCAAAAATGAGGATAAATCCAAATGTCAAAGATATTTTTGATTTTAAGTACGAAGACTTTGAACTTTTGGATTACAAATACCATCCTCATATAAAAGCAGAAGTTGCTGTATAAACAAAAGGAGGGCTTGTTATGGTAGTATCTTTGGTTGTTGCAGTTGCAGATAACAATGTCATAGGTTTCAAAAACCGCCTCCCATGGGAAAAAATAAAAGCTGACATGAGGTGGTTTAGAGAGGTCACGATGGGAAAGCCAGTTATCATGGGAAGGAAAACCTTTCAGTCAATAGGCAGGCCTCTTTCTGGACGGCTGAACATTGTTATGACCACCTCTCGTTTGTGGATTCATGAAGGATGTGAGGTGGTAAACAACATGCAGGAGGCAAAAAATCTTATATCTGAACTTGAAAAAAATGGAGACAAAGAGGTGTGTGTCATAGGTGGGGAGAGCATATATTCCCAGTTTCTTCCTATGGCAAACAAGATATATCTTACAAAAATAAGGGCTAGTTTTAAAGGAGATGCCTTTTTTAAAATAAACTATGAACAATGGGAGCAACACCTTTGCAAGCCCCACAAAAAAGGCGAAGACTCTCCTTATGATCTTGAGTTTTACATTTTTCAAAAAAAGGAGGATGCTTACAATGAAGAAGTTGTCCAAAGGATTCTTTTTTGTTTTTGAAGGAATAGACGGATCTGGAAAAACAACTCATCTGAAGTATGCAAAAATGGCTTTGGAAAGGGAAGGTTTTCCTGTTTTAGCAACAAGAGAACCCGGAGGAACAGTTGTTGCAGAAAAAATCAGAAGTTTAATTTTAGAAGATACTCCTGTTGAAAAGCTTTGCCAAGAAGCAGAACTGCTTCTTTTTTTGGCTGCAAGAGCTCAACATGTCAAAAATGTTGTTTTGCCTTCTGTTCGCTCAAAAAACATAGTATTGTGCGACAGGTTTTTGGCATCAACTTTTGCATACCAAGTTTATGCTCAAAAAGTAGTAAATGAAGCGATGTTCTTTTTGATGAATTCGCTTGCATCTTATGATCTTAAGCCTGACTTTACATTTTTCTTTGATGTAGAAGTAAAAGAGGGCTTAAGGCGAGCGACAAAAAAAAGAGAAATTAACAGAATAGACAAAAAAAGTATAGAATTTCATCAGGCAGTCAAAAAAGGATTTGAAGGATTTTTCTCAAAAATGCCTGAAGACTCATGGGAAAAGATAAACACAAAAAACAAATTTGAAAAAAACAAAGACAAAGTAATAAAAAGAATATTGGAAGTTATAACAGCCTCTCGTTAAACAAACGGGAGGCTTTTTCTTGACATAGTTTAAAAAATATTTTAAATTATGATTGCTGTTAAAACAGCATAGTTTTTTAAAAACCCCAAAATCGGAGGTGTATTGTGAAAAACAAATTTGATACTGAAAAAGAGGCAAGAGAGTATTTTTCTCTTGTAAAAAGACAATCAGAAGAAATTAAAAAACTTGTAAAAGAAGGAAAAATCAGCTGCAAAATGGGAGGACATACGCTTGGAGAGTTCAACGCGTATGTTCCTGACATCGATGTTATAAAAAAGATGGAGGGGGAAGAGTTTTTGCTTCCAGAGCACTTAAAAAACCATATTTACTGCAAAAACTGCAAAAATATGATTCTGAGAATGTCAGATGGGACATTCTCATTCAAGTTTCACCCTTTGAAAAAAACCCTGCAACTCATTGTTGCTGGGGCAAAGAAAAAAACATCAAGAGCAGTGGAAGCAATAAGAGCCAAGGAAGAAGCAACCGTATTAATGGATGCATACAAAAAAGCATTAAAAAAATAAAAAGCATCCTACAAGCCCCCCGCAAAAGCGGGGGGTTTTACTTTTGCTTTTTGTTGATTTTTGAAGTATGATATATTAGAAAAAAATATATTTTTGTTCTTTTAAAGCAAAAAAGGAGGAACACTATGGTAAAAAAGGCTTTGGGTTGGATTGGTAAAACGGATAAAGAAGTCTTAAAAAAGATGTTTCAGTACAAACTCAAGCAAGATTATCAAAGGCCGTCTCATCTGGATATTTTTGCCCAGCAGGCAATTTGCATATCAAAAAGGTCAACCTGCCTTTTTTATGAGGTTGGAGCGGTTATATTTTATAACCATACTCACTTTTTATCTTCTGGATACAACGGAGCTTCTATGGGTGATGTTGATCCAAGATATGAAGGTTGCGCAAGGGTAGTAAATGGAAAACTTCAAGAAGGCAAGGGACTTTGCAGAGGCTCGCATGCGGAAATAAATGCAATAAGCAACTTAACAACAAACACAATGGGGCTAAAAGATGTTAGCATGATGGTAACCTTGCATCCTTGCTATTCTTGCGCAAAGCAGATAGTAAACAAATATATAAAAAAAGTTTATTATATCTGGGACTACGGCAGGGAGGACTTTGTCACTGATTACTTAAATAAGCTTGGAGTTGAGGTTATAAAATATACCTCTCCGTTTTTGGAAAGGTGGATTAATCTTAACGGATACGATCCAATTGGCATGAGATCTAAGTAAAAAAATCCCGCGGCAAAAGTCGCGGGATTATTTTTTTAAAAAATCTTTATTTCTTATTTGCCTATGAAAAGTTATTGCAAATCTGTGAGCCTCGTCTCTTATATGTTGGAAAAAAAATTTAACATCTTCAGGAAAATTTTTTGCAGAATAGATACTAGCTTTCCCTTTTTTTTCATCAGAGGGGACGTAAATTTCTTCATGCTTTTTGGCCAAGGACACTATAAGCTGGTTTTTGGGAGCTATTTTTAAAACTGCATTTAACTGAGTTATTCCGCCGTCTAGTATTATAAGGTCTGGCTTTTCCCATTCTTTTTTCTTAAATCTTCGCAATAGCACCTCTTGCATCATCTTTGGATCGTTTGGTTCTTGTTCTTGATACTTTATTTTAAATTTTCTGTACTGGCTTTTGTCTGGCAGTCCGTCTTTGAAAACTACCATAGACCCAACAGCGTATTTTCCCGAAATATTTGATATGTCGTATGCTTCCACTTTAGATATTTTCTTTTTTGTTTTTAAAAATTTTTGGATAAATTTTTCTATGCTTTCCCAGTTTATTTTTTCTTTTTTTATTTTTTTAAAATCTTCTAAAAAAAACCGATGCTCAAATATTTTTTGAATGCTTTGTAGTTGTTTTTTTACTTCATTTGCTTTTTCAAATTTTTCTTCTTTTGCGTATTTTTTCATTTGTCTTTTTAATTTTTCTGCCAAAGCTTGTCTTTCTCCTTTAAGGATTTTTTTTATGTAGTTTATATTTTGCTTTACTTTTGTTTTTGTGCTTGGTTTTATGCAGGGCGCAAGGCATCTGCCAAGATGATATTGCAAGCATGCTTTTTTTGGAAGTGTTTTGCAGTGTCTGAAAGGAAACGATTTTCTCAGCACCTTTAATGTTTCTTTTAACGCAAATCCTTCGGTAAACGGGCCTATATATTCTGTGTTTTTGTCATTTGGCTGGTGGGTTATAAATACTCTTGGATAGTTTTCTTTTGTTATGCCGACAAAAAAATAGTTTTTATCATCGCGCAAAAGCACATTATATTTTGGGTTGTGTTTTTTTATCTGTTTTGCTTCTTCAATTAGCGCGTCTATTTCCGATTCGCATCTTAAAAAATCAATATCAAAAATATTCTCAACTAGCTTTTGAGTTTTCAAAGGGTGTTTTGCGCCTTTTTTGAAATATTGAGATACTCTGTTTTTCAGCGAATTTGCTTTGCCGATGTATATTATTTTTCCGTTTTTGTCTTTGAAAAAATATACTCCCGGACTTTTGGGTATGTTTTTTATTTTTTGTGTTAAGCTCATATTATTATTCATAAAACGAAAAACCTCTTTTTGCAATATGCAAAAAGAGGTCTTAATTTTTAGTAAGTTCTTTTTTGTTTTTTTGTAAGTTTTTGTAATATTACGGAAAAATGTGGGTTGTAAAAAACAGGCTGAAAAAAACAGGGAACCAAAACAAAGCTGGCTTTTAAAATGATTTTTAGCATAATGGCTTCTTCCTTTTTTTGCTTTGAAAAAACAGGAAACTTTTTTAACAGTACTATAAAAATACTTTTTTGCCAACCCAAGATTCTAGTTGCCAGAAACTATAATAGTCCAGAAGCTAGTTGCTATTTACAAAATTGGTATTTTCTGATACACTCTTTTTTATTAAAATTGATTTTATTGATTATGTTTGGCGTAATAGAAACAGGGTCAAAACAATACAAAGTTGCTTTGGGCGACAAAATAAAAATAGAAAAAATAGACGGAGAGGTGGGGCAGGAAGTTGAGCTTGACAAGGTTTTGCTCATTTGCAAATCAGACGATGATGTTCAAATAGGACAGCCCTATCTTGAAGGCAAAAAAGTTACCGTCAAAATAATTGAGCAGGGAAAAGACAAAAAAAAGATAGTTTTCAAATACAAACCAAAAAAAAGACAAAGGACAAAAAAGGGGCACAGGCAATACTATACTAAAGTTGAGGTTGTAGATATAAAATAAAAACTTCTGGCAAAAGCCGGAAGTTTTTATTTTCTGTTTAAAAATGCAGATGATATAGTTTGTTGGTCTTGATATTCCAATTCACTGCCAAAAGACAGGCCTCTTGCAAGTGTTGTTATTTTTATATTTTTTGGCTCAAGAAATTTTTTTATGTAAAGCGCTGTTGCTGTTCCTTCTGTTGTTGGATTGGTGGCAAGTATTACTTCAATTTCTTTGTTGGTTTGTTTTTTGAGGTTGTCTATTCTGTCTAAAAGTTTTTTTACCGAATAGGGCATATCTTTTTGTAGGATATCTATATTTTCTCCCAAAATATGGTAAACCCCTTCGTATATTTTTGCGTTTTCTATGTTTTGAACTTCCATTTCTTTTTGGACAACGCATATTGTGTTTTTATTTCTTTTTGGATTTTGGCAGAACTCACATTTTTTGCCAGAAGATTTTTCATAACTTAAAAAACACTCTTGGCAGATGCCAATTTGTTGTTTTAAGTTTTTTAAATCTTCAATAAGCTCCTCTAAAAATCTATCCTGTCTTTTTAGGAGGTAAAATGCTATCCTAGAAGCTTGCCTTGGCCCAACAGAGGGAAGCTTTGATAGTTTATCTATTAATTTTTGCAATGGATTAGAATACATCTTTAGGTTCGTTGTCGTCTTCGTAGTCTTGGGCTAAGTTTTCAAATGTAGCCCTGTCTTGATCAAAATAAAGCGCCGCTGTTCCCAAAGGTCCGTTTCTGTGCTTTGCTACTATAATGTCCGCCTCATTTTTTCTTTCTGTGTTTTCTCTGTCTCTGTCTTCTCTGTAAATAAACATAACAACATCGGCATCTTGCTCTATTGATCCGGAATCTCTTAGGTCGGAAAGTTTTGGTATTCTTGCTGTCCTTTGTTCAACTGCACGGGAAAGCTGGGAAAGGGCAAGAACAGGTATATTAAGTTCTCTTGCCAGTCCTTTGAGTGATCTTGATATTTCTGATATTGCCTGCACTGGTGGATCGTTTGGATTTCTTGGCTGGATAAGTTGAAGGTAATCTATTATCAAAAGCCCAAGTCCATGTTCTGCCTGTAATCTTCTTGCCATTGTTCTCATCTGCATTATATTTGGCATTGAACTTTCTTCAAAAAATATTGGGACTTTGGATAAAACTTCAAGTGAATCTCTTATTCTTTCAAAGTCGTTATATTCTCCTTCCATAGAAAGATTTCCTGTTCTTAGCTTCCATAAGTCAACTCTTGCTTCTGTGGCTATAAGCCTGTCAACTAACTGTTCACTGCTCATTTCAAGAGAGAAAATTCCAACAGGTATATTTTGTTTTGCGGCGTTTAAAGCTATATTTAAAGCAAAGGAAGTTTTTCCAAGGCTCGGTCTTGCGGCAAGGATTATCAAGTCTGAGTTTTGAAGGCCGGACAGTATATTGTCTAATTTTTTAAATCCTGTTGGAACTCCTCTTAGTGCGCCATCGTTTTGATGAAGCCTTTCTATTCTTTCAAATGCAGATGTTAAGGTGTCTTTTACATGGGCAAACGATTTAGAAAGAGAATCTTGAGTTATGCCAAAAATGCTTTTTTCTGCCTCATCTAAAAGCATATCTATATCTTTATCTTCTTTGTAGCCAAGCTCTGCTATACTGTATGATGCGGATATCAGGTCCCTTAAAATTCTTTTTTTGTGAACCGTTTTTGCATAAGAGACAATATGCGCTGGAGTTGCTATCATATTAAGCAGGCTGGATATATAAGTTGCTCCTCCTGCTTCTTCCAGTTGCTTTTTATCTTTTAATTTGTTGGTAACATTTAAAACATCTATCGGCTCCTGCTCTTCGTACAAGTCAAGCATTGCCTCGTATATTATTCTATGAGATTTTTTGTAAAAATCCCTTGGCTGTAAAATATCCGCAATTTTTAAAATAGAGTCCTTATCAAGCAAAATAGAGCCCAAAACCGACTGTTCGGCTTCTTCGCTGTGAGGGGGAGTTGATTTTTCTATTTTTGAAATATTTTTTTCTTCCATGGGATAATAATAACCTTAAATCACAAGCAAGTAAAGCATTGACTATTTTTAAAAAAACAAGTATATATAGCTTGTAAAATACAAATTTAGGAGGTGCAACTTGAAAAAGAAAAAAATTCTTCTGGATGCAATAAAAAAAGGGGATATCTTCAAAGTAAAAGAAGTTCTTGACGCTGGAGCAGATCCCAATTCAACTTACAATCATGAGCAATCGTCTGCTTTGATGTTTGCAGTTTTGTACTGCAATCATCATATCGTTCGGCTTCTTGTTGAAAGAGGAGCTGATATAAACTACAAAAACAAATATGGAGTTAGCGCAATTTCGCTTGCCAACTCAAAATACGACAAAAAAACAAGAAATCTGCTTAAAAAAGCATTAAAACAACAAAAAGTTGCATAAAACAGCATAGCCCTTGCAAAAAAGCAAGGGCTATATTTTTTTTATAATCTGCCCATCTTTTGTGTCTTGAACTTGCCAGCCTCTTTTTAGCAGTGCATCTCGTATTTTGTCGGATTCGTTCCAATTTTTTTCTTCTCTTGCTTTTTGTCTTGCTTTTAGCAGTTGTTTTATATCATCTGGGATTTTTTGTGTTTTTGTTTTTTTGGTTTTTATTTTAAATATATCTTCAAAATCACTGAAAAATTTTTTTATGTTTTTTATGTCTTTTTTGGATAAAGTATTTTTGTCTATTTTTAAATTTGCTTTTTTTATAACATTAAAAAACGCAGCAAATGCCTTTGGGGTATTGAAGTCATCATCCATGCTTAAAAAAAAGCTTTTTATTTGGTTTTTTATAACTTTGCATTCTTTTTTTTCATCTTTTGGCTTGTATTTTTCTAATCTTTCTGAAAATTCATAAATTTTTTCCAAGGCGTTTTTTGCTGTTTTGAAAATTTTATCTGAGTAGTCAACAGGAGACCTGTAGTGAACAGACAAAAGCGTAAATCTTATAAGCTCAGGACTGTATTTTTCCAAAACCAAAGATGCAGGGATTATATTTCCCAAAGATTTTGACATTTTTTCTCCTTTTATGTTTACAAAACCAGAATGAACCCAATATCTTACAAACGGTTTTTTGCCGGAAGCCGCTTCTTGCTGGGCTATTTCACATTCATGATGGGGAAATATCAAGTCAATTCCTCCTCCGTGTATATCATATTGCGGTCCGAAAAAATGCTGGGTGATAGCGGTGTCTTCTATGTGCCATCCGGGCCTGCCTGGTCCAAAGGGGGAGTTCCAAAAGGGTTCTCTTATTTTTTTTGCTTTCCATAAGGCAAAGTCATAAGGGTGTTTTTTGTTTTTGTCTTCCTCGGTTCTTTTTGCTTTTTTAAGCTTGCTTAGTTTTTGGCCGGAAAGCTTTCCGTATTCTTTGAATTTTGTTACATCAAAAAACACATCTCCTCCGCTCTGATAAGCGTATCCTTTTTTTATGAGAACTTCTATTTGTTTTATTATTTGGTCTATGTAGTCGGTTGCTTTTGCGTATTTGTCTACGCTGTTTATATTTAATTTTTTCAATATTTGTTTAAGCTCGGAAAAATATTTTTCTGATATTTTTTTGCAGGTTGTGTTTTCTTCTTGAGCTTTTTTTATGATTTTATCATCTATGTCGGTTATGTTTTGTATATAAGTAAGCTTATACCCCTTTTTTCTTAAATAGTTTGCTATCATATCATAGTTTAAAAATGACCTTAAATTTCCAATATGAGGAGAATCATAAGGTGTTATTCCACAGACAAACATTTCAACTCGCTTTTTGTTGCGAGGCCTGAAAACTTTTTTCTTTTTTGTTAGCGTATCGTATATATGCATGTAGGGTATTTTATCAGAAAATTAACAAAAACTAAATAGCAAACTAAATAAAACCCCGGTATTGCCCGGGGTTTTTAGTTTAAGTTGCTGAGTTTAATCTTTTTGTTATTCTTTTTTTTCTTTGAGATAGTTTTTTTGCCGGATCGGCTCTTTTTATATTTTTGATTCTTGCGTTGTTTCTTATCTTTTTTCTGTATCCTTCTTTCCATTCAAGAAGGAATTTTTTTGCTTCTTCAATTGTTCTGTTGCCAAACAACACTCCGTATTCATGGCTTATGTTTAAAAAAACAAAAAACAAAAAAAACTGGTTGGAGAACATTAACTTTAATATGATTATATACATTATATAAACATTAAGCTCTTGTTCTTTGAATTGGTCTAGGTATGTCACCGCTTCATCAATTGTTTTGTTGCCGAATATTTTGTGGTATGCCTTGTGCATTTTCCAAGGCAACAGAACTATATTTTCTGGATGGTTTGATCCTCCTCTTGAGCGTGGAACAAGATGGTGTTCTGTAAATCGGCAGTTTTTCTTGCTCATACCAACCCTCTTTTGTTTTTAAAAGAGCTATATTTTATTTATAGTCTATTTTTTAAAAAATCGCAATTTAATGTTGACTTTTTTGAATGCTTGTAGTAAACTCACAGTTGATAGCTTGGAATTTTTAAATTATGTTTTTGAAGGTTTCCACAAAAAGCCAATATGCCTTAAGGCTTCTTGCATACATTGCATCTTCAAGAAAGGATGTTGTTTCCTTGGCGGAAGTTTCAAAAAATGAAGGCATATCTTATGGATATTTGGAAGAAATAGTTTCACTTCTTAAAAAGCATAAAATTTTAAAATCAAAATCTGGAAGAAACGGAGGGTATTTTATGGCAAAAGATCCAAAAAAAATAGCAGTGTCTGAGATTGTATGTATATTTGAAGGAAAGACTGCTCCAGTAAAATGCCTTGCTGGAGAAAAGTGCAAAAAAGAACACAACTGCAAAACCAAAGTAGTTTGGAAGTCTTTAAAAGACAGTGTAGACAAAACATTAAGTTCAATTAAATTGGCTGATATTTTGTAATTTAGCAAGTTATGATGTTGTTTAAAGAATCGACCTCTCCTTGCTTCCAGCGGCAAGCTAAGGCTGGTTTTTTTAACAATGTTTGGGATTGTAGGTAAATAATAAAATATGAAAGAAGTATATTTAGACAATGCGGCAACAACAAAAACAGATCCACGAGTGGTGGAGGCGATGTTGCCGTATTTTTCGGAGCATTACGGAAACCCTTCCAGTATGTACAAAATTGGGCATGAGTCAAAAATGGTAATTGACGAGGCAAGGGAAAGGATAGCAAAAATATTAGGTGGGGTGCGTCCTGACGAGATAATATTTACATCTGGAGGAACAGAGTCTGACAATCTGGCTGTTTTGGGTTCTGCAAGAAAACATGGACCGCAATCAGGTGGCAAAATGAAGCATATTATAACCACTCAAATAGAGCATCATGCAGTTTTGCATCCTTGTGAGAAGCTGGAAAAAGAAGGTTTTGAAGTTACTTATTTGCCAGTGGATAGGTACGGAATGGTAAATCCAGAAGATGTCAAAAATGCTTTGCGCGAAGATACTGTTTTGGTTTCTGTTATGTATGCAAACAATGAGATAGGAACAGTAGAGCCAATTTCAGAAATAGCAGAGGTTATAAAAAAGTTCAAAAAAGATAAAAAAACAAGTTTTCCTTATTTTCATACCGATGCATGCCAAGCGGCAGGGTACCTTGACCTTGATATAAAAAAACTTGGAGTAGATATGCTTACTTTAAACGGAAGTAAGGTTTACGGTCCAAAAGGTATCGGGATATTATATATTGCAAACCATGTAAGGATTGAGCCTTTGGTTTATGGTGGCGGACAGGAGAAAAATTTAAGATCAGGAACAGAAAACATTGCCGGAATTGTTGGGCTTGCAAAGGCGCTTGAAATTGCAGAAGAAGAAAAAAAAGAGGAGTCAGAAAGAGTAAAAAAACTTGCAGATAAATTAAAAGACGGAATATTAAAAAGCATACCAAAAACATTTTTGAACGGACACCCGGAAAAAAGGCTTCCTAACAATGTGAACATTACGATTTTAGACATTGAAGGTGAGGCGCTTATATTGCATTTGGACAATTATGGAATATATACATCTACCGGATCTGCCTGCACATCTGCAAGCTTGGATCCTTCTCATGTTATTTTGGCAATCGGCTTGCCGTATGAAGCGGCGCACGGAAGTTTAAGGTTTGCTTTGGGAAGATACACAACAGAAGAAGATATTGACTATGTTTTAGAAACTTTGCCAAAAGTGGTAGAAGATTTAAGGAAAATTTCGCCGACAAAGGTTGATATGAAAAAAATAGAGAAGGTTTTAAATGAGTATAAGTAAGTTGGTTTAATACAAGTCCGAATAATTGTTTAAAGAACCGTCCTCGCCTCGCTCCAGCGGCTCGGCGGGACTTAATTCTCGGCTCACTACTTTGGCTAAAAGCCAAAGACCAAGCTGGCTCGCCTCCGAGATATTCTTTAAACAATCATTCGGATTTGTAAAGATATATAATTTAATAATTTAGATAACCCTGAAGTTCATTAAAAGAATATCGCAGAAGCGGCAAAAGCTTAGTTTTTGCCGAAGGCAAAATTTTGCGCTGAGCGCTAAAGCCTGGTTTGTCGCTGGAGCAAGCCAAGGCTGGTTCTTTTAATGAACTTCAGAGTTGTTTTGGGTACTTAAAAACATGAAAAACACAAAAAGACAAAAATCAGATGTTGTTTCACGCGACAAAAAAGAAAACTGGGTTTACACAGAAAGGGTAAAAGACCACTTTTTTAACCCAAGAAACTTTCTAACAACAGATATGGAAGGGAAGATGAAGTACAACGCCTTGGGTATGGTGGGTTCTGCTGCCTGTGGAGATATGATGAAAATCTGGCTTTTGATAGACGAAAAAACAGAAAGAATAAAAGATGCAAAATGGCAGACATTTGGTTGCGCATCTGCTATTGCTTCAACCTCTATGCTTTCTGTTATGCTTTTGGAAAACGGAGGTATGAAAATAGAAGATGCTTTGAAAATAAAACCGCAGGATATTATGGAACGTCTTGGCGGGCTTCCAAACAGAAAAATTCACTGTTCTGTTTTGGGAGACAAAGCTTTGCAAAGCGCAATAAATGATTATTTCAGAAGAACTGGGCAGAACGATAGAATAAGAGTGGAAGGGAAAAAAGTAATAGATAAGGTTTTGAATGTAACTGATCATGACATTGAAGAGGCGGTCCTTGAAGGTGCGCATACTTTTGAAGAGCTTCAAAAAAAGACAAAAGTGGGAACGGGAGATCCAACATGTATTCCGGAAGCAGAACAGCTATTGAGATTTTACAAGGAAAAGTATTTTGGGTAGAATGTAACTGGTAAAATTAAATTCAAAAAAATGGCAAAAAAGATAAAAAAAATAATAGTAGATAGAGACTTGTGTATTGGTGCGGCTTCTTGTGTTGTTATCACTCCGGAGCTTTTTGAGTTGGATGATGAAAACAAAGCGGTAATACTTTTAAAAGATGGCAAAAAAGAGCAACACAAAGCGGACAGATCAGAAATCGCCGCAACAAATTTGGATGACGAAACCATTTTGCTTTCTGCTCAGTCTTGTCCTGTCAAAGCGATCATATTGGAAGATGAGGATGGAAATGTTATTTTTCCGTAAAATTTAAACCCTAATTTAAATACTTTTAAAAAACCATTTTCTCTGTGCGCTCACAATTTTGACAAGTCAAAATCTGCGCTTCCGTTAACACGACGGAAATGGTTTTTTAAAAGTATTAAAGGAGATCACATATTAAAATGCCTCGGGAAATATTCATAGCAAAAACTTCGGATTTAAAAGACGGGGAACTGAAAAAATTTAAATATAAAGGAAGATCAGCCGTTTTAGTAAAAATAGATGGTGAGTTTCATGCATTTTTGGACTACTGCACCCATGCAGGGGGCCCTTTAACTATGGAAAATTGCAAATTAAAATGTCTTACTCATTATGCGCTTTTTAACCCAAAAACAGGAGAAGCAGAAACTTTACCTGCTCCAAAAGGATCTTACTTGATGGAAATCAAGATAAAAGAGGAAAATGGAAATATTTATCATCTAAATACTATAGTGTTCAAAGACAAAAAATAATGCTCTTGCGGACTTTTCCTTGCAAGAGCATTTAAGTTTCTTTGTGTGTATTGTTTTTATGAGTTGTTTTATAAACAATTCCTGATACTTTTGATACTTTGCCTTTTTTTGACGCTATCATGCCTTCCCCCATAAAGTACCTTATTACAGATTTTCTAATGTCGTTTATTGACTCTGGCAAAGATCTAATTTTGCATTCATATCCTTGCCCGAACTCTCCTTTTGGAATTTTTTCAATTGAGCTTAAGGATATAATTACAGGCTTTTCATATTTGAAGTAGTGGTTCAAAAAGTTACTTAACAAAAGAGCCGCTTCCTGTGGCTTTGTTTTGTGGTGAAAAAATATAGAAAATTCTCCAACCTTCATAATTTTTCCTCCTTCAAAGCCGGTTAATATAAAAGTAAAATATTTTTTGCTTTTTGTAAATATTGATTATTAATTATAATTAATTTATTATTTTTTTTTGCAATGATAGTTATGTTCTTTTATAAATTAATAATTCTTAAAGGAGGTTGCTTGTCATGACTACGAAATTTTGTAAGGATGTACTGGTATTATTATCTGGTGGCATTGATTCTATTACGTGCGCTACTTATCTTTTAAACCAGGGATTTAATGTTAAAGCATTAACATTTTTAAGTAATAATAAGATTTTTTCAAATTTTAAAGAAGTTTTTTGCGCAAAAGAATTTGCTAGAAGTAAATCTCTTGATCATATAATACTTGATGTGTCTAATCTCGATGTACTTGTTAATGATATAGGAAATATGAGGTTTTCTATAGGAGGTAAACTTGGTGGTTGTATTCCGGAATACCAGCAAGCATCTCCAATGAGTGTTGAAATAATGCATATGTCTTCTATGATGTATGCTATTTCACATAACATATCAGAAATATATTGGGCAATACATAAAGACGATTTAGGGGGTGATTCGCCAGACAAAATAATTAAATATTTAGGCACTATTAATTCTTTATCTGAAATTAACTATGGAGTTAGTTGTAAAGTAAAAACCCCATTTTTGTATATGTCTAAATCGCAAGTTATTGATATTGGCGTTGATTTGGGAGTAGAAATGAACAAGACATACAGTTGTTCTGTGGGCGATGATGACCCATGTGGTAAGTGTGATCAATGTAAACTTAGAGAAATAGCTCTTTTTAAAGCTGTTAAAAGAAAAATAGCTATTTAACCTTTGACTAATATTTTAAAAGCGGTATTATTTAACATAATATCGCTTTTTTTTAATTTAATTTTATATATATGAAAAAAAAAGATGTATTTTGTAAAATTTCAAATAATGAATTGCAAAATTATAAGGTTTTTGAAAATGACAACATTTTGGCATTTTTAGACATAGAGCCTTTTTCTGAAGGGCATACAATTATTATTCCAAAAAAACATTTTAATGATATAGAAGATATTAATGACGAAGTTTTAAGTGATATAATGATTGTATCAAAAAAGATATCCAAAGCATTAAAAAATATTTTTAATTATGATGGCATTATAATACACCATGTTAGTGGAGAAAAAATGCAGGATATTAGGCATTTTCATGTTCATGTTTATGGTAAAAATATTGTTGCGCACCAGAATAATTTGCATTTAAAAAAAGATTATAGCTCAAAAGATAAACAAAACGCTTTAAAAGATATAGCAGAAAAAATTAAAAAAAAGTTAAATATGATTGCTATGGATAAATCATATTAAATTTTATTGTCACTATATTTATTGATATTTATATAATTTATTGCTATTATTAATAATGTTAATTTATAATTAGTTTGAAAAATTATGAGCAATTTTTGGAATTATCTTTTTGGGATTATTATAATAGTCCTTTTAGTTTCCGGGCTTTTTGATGTGATAGACTGGAAGCTAAACGGCATTGCTATTGCAATAGTTTTTGTATTTTGGTTAATAGCAATGTACAACGCTTTTGTGCGTCTTAAAAACAATGTAAAAGATGCATGGAGCGACATTGATGTCCAGCTAAAAAGAAGATACGACTTAATTCCAAACCTTATTGAAGCTGTAAAAGGGTATATGCAGCACGAAAGGGGAGTTTTGCAAAAAGTAACAGAGGCAAGGACAAAAGCAATGGGGGCGCAAAGCGTTGGCGAGCATCAAGAGGCAGAAAACATGCTGACCGATGCGTTAAAAAGCCTTTTTGCTGTTTCAGAAAACTATCCGGACTTAAAAGCAAACGAAAACTTTTTGGAGCTTCAAAGAGAACTTACAGACACGGAAAACAAAATTCAGGCGGCAAGGAGGTTTTACAACTCAAATGTCAAAGAGCTTAACAATGCCATTCAAATGTTTCCCTCAAATATAATGGCAAAAATGTTTAATTTCAAAGAAGAAGAATTTTTTGAACTCCAAGAAGAAGAAGCAAAAGAGCCGGTTAAGGTTAGCTTTTAAATTTATATAAAAAATGGCAACAGCATACAAATACGAAGCGGCAAACATAAGAAAAACATGGATTATTATGATCCTGTTTTTTGCTTTTGTTATTTTAGTCTCTTGGGTGTTTTCTTATGTTTTTGGCAATGCGTTGATTTTGTATATTGGAGTTGCTCTTGCAATTTTTATGAATATTTTTTCTTATTGGAACTCTGATAAGCTTGTAATAAAAATGTCTGGCGCAAAGCCGATGGACAAAAACACTCACAAAGAGGTTTACAACATAGTGGAAAATTTAACTATAGCAACCGGACTTCCAATGCCAAAGCTTTATATTATAGACGATCCTGCGCCAAACGCTTTTGCAACAGGAAGAGATCCTGAGCATTCTGCTGTTGCTGTAACTTCTGGGCTTTTGGAAAGGCTGGACAAAACAGAACTGGAGGGAGTTTTGGCGCATGAGCTTTCACATATTAAAAATAGAGATATTTTGGTCTCTACCATAGCGGTTGTTTTGGTTGGGTTTGTTGCTATTTTGTCTGATTTCTTTTTAAGGTCTTTGTGGTTTTCAGGAGGGAGCAGAAGGGAAGGGGACGCAAGGCTTCAGCTTATTTTATTTGTTGTTGGCATTATACTTGCCATTTTAGCTCCAATTGCAGCAAGCCTAATCCAGCTTGCAATATCAAGAAAAAGGGAGTTTTTAGCAGATGCCTCCGGAGCTTTGATGACAAGATATCCAGATGGATTGGCTTCTGCTCTTAAAAAAATATCAAGTTATCCGGGTGAGTTAAAAAGGGCAAACCATGCAACAGCTCATATGTATATTTCAAATCCATTCAGAGAAAGAGGCTTCAAAGCAAAGTTGGGAAAGCTTTTTATGACTCATCCTCCAGTTGAAGAAAGAATAAAAGCTCTTATGGATATGGCAAAATAACATTTAAATTTAATTTTTTTAAATGATAGGTTTAGATTCTGAACATTATCAAAAATCGGAAAAAATAACAAAATCAGACAAATTTTTGGCAAATACTTTTTTGAAAATTTTGCCAAAATGGACAACTCCAAACCAGCTTACCATTTTTAGGTTTCTGACCATTCCTTTTATTATTTTGCTTTTGGTTTCTGAGCAATATGTTTTAGGTCTTTTTTTGTTTTTTATTTCAGCGTTTTCCGACGCTTTGGACGGCGCGCTTGCAAGGACACAAAATAAAATAACAGATTGGGGAAAGCTTTTTGATCCTTTGGCGGACAAAATGCTCATCAGTTCGGTAGCTGTGATTTTGATAGTAAAATACATAGGAACATTTGTTGCTTTTGGCATTATTTTGGTAGAGCTTTTGCTGATAATAGTGGCATACTACAAAAAAAGGTTCAAAAACATAGTAGTACAGGCGCACACAAGCGGGAAAATAAAGATGATTTTACAATCTTTGGGAATTGGACTTTTGTTTTTGTATGCTTTGTTTCCCGGGTATTATTTTTTGGTTATTGTAGCAGAATACATTTTGTATGTTGCGATTGTTTTTGCATTGATTTCTCTTTTGGTGTATAAATCTATTTAAAAATAAAAAGAGAAAAAAAGAGAAAAACAAAAGGAAGGGTGGCTGAGCGGTCGAAGGCACTCGCTTGGAGAGCGAGCGTACGTGCAAGCGTACCGCGGGTTCGAATCCCGCCCCTTCCGCCAAATAAAAAACCCTGCAAAACAATTGCAGGGTTTTTTTATTTGGCGGTGCTTTCTGGACGAGGTTCGAACTTTCTTTGAACAAAATCCGCAAGCGGATTTTGAATAATCCCGCCCAGCGGCTCGCCCCGCAGCGAGCGGGGCGAGCCGCTTCCCACCC
>JALTWS010000032.1 GCA_027048495.1 Candidatus Azambacteria bacterium | reverse complement strand
ATATTATGTTTTAAGAAACCAACAAAAAGCCAAAAAAGAATTTGAAGATGAACTAAACAAAAACGGAAATTTAAATGCAAGCGCAGAATATTTTAAAGAGGTGAAGGAGAAGGGGGAGAAGGTTTGTAAAGATATATACAATCCTACTGTTGGGGGGTGTGTGTTTAAGTATATATATAAAACAAAAAAGGATGAGGTGGTTTCTATAAAAGGAACTAACGAAAAAATATTTGTACCAAAAGGGAGTAAAGAAAAAAAAATAATTAGTTTGGAGTTAAATATTTATACTAATACTTGGAAAATCTATCAGCCTTAAAATCCATGCAAAAAAGATTCAAAACATTGTTTTTTATCTTTTCTTTAAGCTGGTCTTTTACTCTCCCTGGCCAATCTCTAGCTTACGAACCAACCTCTACCCATGCAGGACTTACAGAACAGATTGTTGAGTTTTACAACCTATCTTTTCCTGAAAAAAAGATAACCAAACAGTAAAAAAGTCCTTGCCTAAAAATAGTTAAAATAAAACACGATCGTGTTTTATTTTAACTATTTTCAAATTGTTTAAATTTTTATTTAATCAAAATAAAGATTTATTGTTTTATCAACAAACAATTATCTTTAAAAAATTGTCTTTTTTTATAAATTTTTGATAAAATAAACCAAAATTAAGCAAAATATATGAAAAACAAAACAACAATAATATTAATTATTATCATAACAACGCTTCTTGCAACAGTAGTTTTTTTATTTGCAGAAAAAAACCAAAAAATAGAATTTTCAGAAAATCCAACATTTACATCTGAAAAACAGATGCAAAGATATTACAAAAAATTAGAGGAAGCATACAAACAAGACACCTATGGAGGAAAAACTCCAGAAGAGACCATCAAACTTTTTGTAGATGCTCTAAAAGCTGGAGATATTGAGCTTGCTTCTAAATATTTTGTGGTGGAGAAACAGGGGGAGATGTTGGAGCAGTTTAAGGCTGCCAAAAATAAATCTTTAGACTTGCTTATAAATGATTTAGAAAAGAATAAAACTGGTGTAAATATGGGTAATAAATATAGATTTAGGACCTACGATGATAATGGGGTAGCTGAGTTTAGTTTTGATTTAATATTCAACGAATCAACTAAAATATGGAAAATAGAAAGCCTCTAAAAGCAATCTTTTTTCTAATGTTTCTAACAATTGGTCTGGCAAATCCAACCCCATCTTTTGCCTATTCTCCAAAAGACACTCACAAGGCTTTAACCCAAGAGATAGTTAAGCTGTATAACAAAAAGTACAATAATAAATTAACAGAAGAAGATTTAAGAGATTTGCAAAAAGGAACGGTAGATGAAGATGATAAAACAAGACCTCTTAAGCATTTTTACGATCCAATATATAACAAAGGAATATTCTCAAACATGACATCAAAACAGTGGGCAAAAGACACCAGCGCTCAAGCAAGAGGAATAAGAAAGGCTATGGTTTCTGATCTTTTTAAATCAAAAACTGATTTTTCTTGGGATAGAGGAGTATATGAATATGTTTATGGAGATAAAAAAAGAGCAATGCAGACCTTAGGGCATATACTTCATCTGATACAAGATGCTTCTGTGCCGGCACATACAAGAGATGATGCACATCCTGATATTTTTCATCAAAGAAGCCCTTATGAGTTTTGGGCAAAAAAGTTCAATCCAAAAACCATAGATGTGGCCAGCAAGCTTTCTTCAGATGATATTGTATATTTTAATTCTCTGGATGAATACTTTGACTCTATTGCTAACTATTCAAATAGGAATTTTTTTAGTAAGAGTACTATAAATAATAAAAGATATACTAATCCATTAATAAATAAAGAAAATATTATTATTTATAACAACCAACGTTTTATTATATATAAAGATAATTATAATAATGAATTTAAATTAGCGGCAGTTGATTTGAAAAGAAACTTATTTACAGGAGCTAAAGAGTATTCTTATTTTATAGATGATGATAACAATATAGTACTCACCAACTACTGGAACCTCCTCTCAAAACAAGCAGTTTTGCATGGCGCTGGTGTTATTGATTTATTCTTCAAAGAAGTAGAAAAAGAAAAGAAAACAAAAGTTTTGTACAACAAAAACAAAAGCAAACTCAAAAAAGCAACCCAAAAAACAAAAAGCATACTTTCAGAAGCATGGAGAAGCATAAAAGGAATTTCTTCAAAACCAAAAAATAGTGAAGCAATTTTGTTGTCTGTTGCCAAAAAAAATTTAGACTCAAAAAAGAATGCAAGCACCTCAGATTCTGCAAAAAGCAATTCTTCTGATGTTTTGCCAAAAAACAACAACCAAGCAGAATCTAAGTCTGAGCTTGTTAAAAATACACAAAGTGTAGCCTCGGAAAACAAAAGTAGCACAGCAAAACAAAACAGCGAAATTGTGGGAGAAAATGATGTTTTAGCCAAGCAAAAAGAAAACGAAGCGGAAAAAAACAATAATATTGTGGGGCAAGATGACAGTTCTGTGGCACAAAACAATGCTTTGATGGAAAAAAATGACACAGTTGTGGTAAAAGAT
>JALTWS010000031.1 GCA_027048495.1 Candidatus Azambacteria bacterium | reverse complement strand
ATACTTACAATAAAAAAAATCAGTTTTTTATCGAAAACAATCAAATAAATTTTCCTCAAAAAAAAAAAAAAAAAAAAGAAGATCGTCTTTTTTTTTGAGGAAAAATAGAACCTGTTTTTAACTTAAATAAACAACATGTGTGCAATACGTTATGGGCGAGTACTTGTTTTTGTTGACAAAAAATAATAATAATGGTTTAATTTTTTCAATTAGCTAAAGTTGCTCATTTACAACATTTTTTAAGGAGGTGATTTGTGGATACCAATACTTTTGTTTTGCTTGTTTTTATATTTTTTGTGTATGTTTTTATATCAAGAGAGTTAGTTTACAGAAAAAACACAAAAAATCTTCTTTTTCAAATAAAAAAATTGGAAAAGAAAGTAGCTCAACAAGAAAAAGAGCTGGACACAGACCAGATGACCGGCCTTTTGAACAGGCGCGGGTTTGCCAAACATGACCGTAGAAAAAAAGAAAGAAGAAAATACTCAAATGGGGTTAAGGGACTTATACTGTATGTTGACATAGACAACTTTAAGTTTGTCAACGACACTTACGGCCATGAGGTTGGCGACCAGCTTATAGTCTGGTTTGGAAATTTTCTCAAAAGGCAGATATCAAGACCAGAAGATATCTGCAGACAAAATACTGCCGGAGATGAGTTTATAATGTTCTTTGAAGGGGCAACAAAAAAACAAGGAGAAAAAATAGTTCAAAAAATAGAAAGAAACCTTTCAAAATTAAGGTTTTTCACTGGAAAAAATTATCTTGAGATTACAGCAAGCATCGGCTTTGCTGAAGAAAATAAAAACACACCGCAAAACAAAGCGATCCGACTTGCTGAAATTGAAATGTACAAAAAGAAAAAAACCAAAAAGCAAAAATACGCCCGCCCATCAAACTGATGGGCGGGCTTTTTCATTTCTTGCAAAAAATCCTTATTTTCTATATTCTAAACTTATAACAATTCACAAAAAAATATGCTTGTAGTAGATATGGAGGCAACCGGGCTTGATCCGGTAAAAAATTCAGTAATAAGCATTGGAGCTGTAGATTTTTCCGATCCAACAAGAAAGTTTTATCAAGAATGCAGAGCATTTGACGGAGCAGAAATTAATCCTGAAGCGCTTGCAGTAAACGGATTTAGCGAAAAAGACTGCTTTGATCCAAACAAAAAATCACTGGAAGAGACAATGCAGATTTTTTATGAGTGGATACAAAACACAAAAGGAGACAAAATTATTGCTGGACAAAATGCATTTTATGACAGAGAAATTCTTAACAATTCATTTAAAAGAGCAAATATAAACTTTGCTTTTCATTTCAGGTTAGTTGAGCTTCATTCTGTTGCTTACTACGACATGGTAAAAAAAGGGCTTGTTCCTCCAAAAAAAGAAGGATTTTCTGCATTTTCTTTGGACAAGATATTAAACTATGTAGGACTACCAGAAGAACCAAAACCTCACAATGCGTTAACAGGAGCCAAGCTTGAAGCAGAAGCATTCTCCCGCCTTTTTTACGGAAAAAATATGTTAGAAGAATTCAAAAAATATCCTATCCCTGAAAGCTTTTTACGATAAGCAAATTATATCATGAACCTAGAAAGCCCAATAAAAAATTTAAAAGGAGTTAACTTAAAAATATTAAAAAAACTAGAGCATCTTGGCATAAAAACCATAAAAGATCTTTTATTTTACTTTCCCAGAAGGTATGATGACTTCTCGGTTATTACTCCAATAAAATATGCAAAAATAGGAGAACAATGCACTATCTCTGGAGAAGTTCTTTCAATAGCAAACACAAGAGCATACCGCTCTTTTATGACAATTACCACCGCAAAAATAACTGATGGAGAAAATACAATCCAAGCCATTTGGTATAACCAGCCTTTTTTAATAAAAAATATTCACAAAGGACAAAAAATAAACATATCCGGCAAAGTTGGCTACCAAAGAAAATCTTTGATAATGCAAAATCCCGCTTATGAGGTGCTGGATTCAAAACCAGAAACCACCCATACAGGCAGGCTTGTTCCGGTATACAAAGAAACCCGTGGTTTAACTTCTCGCTGGCTAAGATTTTTGATAAAAAACGCGCTTGCTTTTTCCAGTCTTTTAGAAGATATTATTCCAGAACAAATAAAAGAGAAAAGAAACTTGCTTAATATAAAAGACGCGATAGAAAAAATCCACTTTCCTCAAAACAGAACAGAACAAAATCAAGCAAAAAAAAGAATATCTTATGAAGAGCTTTTTTTAATTCAACTTTTGATCCAAACTTCAAAAAGAAAACTCAAAGAATATGGAGCGCCAAAAATAGAACCAGACATTGAATTTACAAAAAATATAATAAGCTTACTTCCCTTTTCCCTTACAGATGCACAAAAAAAAGTCCTTTGGCAGATTTTAAAAGATATGGAAAAAGGCACGCCTATGAATAGGCTTGTTGAAGGAGATGTCGGATCAGGGAAAACTTTGGTTGCTTTGCTTTCTTCTGCCAATGTTGCAAAAAACGGCTGGCAAACAGCGTTTATGGCTCCAACAGAAATTTTAGCCTCACAACATTTTGCTGAAGCAAAAAAAGTGTTAAGAGACTTTAATATAAGCATAGCTTTGCTTACCTCCTCTGAAAAAAAAGTTTATGAACCAGAACTTAAAGAAATCTGTTCTCCAAAAAAGCAGGATCTGATAAAAATGATAAATAATAACAAAGTAGATCTGGTTTTAGGAACTCACTCTTTAATACAAGATAAAGTAAAATTCAAAAAACTCGGGCTTGTAATACTTGACGAACAGCACCGTTTTGGAGTTGCCCAAAGAGCGGCTCTGCTCAAAGAGCAAAAAACCACCCCTCACCTTTTGAGCATGACAGCAACTCCAATACCAAGAACGCTTGCTATGACAGCTTACGGAGATTTGGACATATCTTTGATAGACCAAATGCCAAAAAACAGAAAAAAAATAATAACCAAAGTAGTACCCCCGCAAAAAAGAAAAGACGCATACAGATTTATAAAAAACGAAGTTTCAAAAGGCAGGCAAGTTTTTGTAATCTGTCCGAAAATAGAACATAATATGCCATCATCTGACGGACAAAATGAAATTAAGCTTACTCAAAGACAAATAAATAATTTAAAAATAAAAGCAGTAAAGGAAGAATATGAAAAACTTTCCAAAAAAATATTTCCAGATTTAAAAGTGGCAATGCTACATGGAAAACTAAAACCAAAAGAAAAAGAAAATATAATGCAAGATTTCAAAGACAAAAAATATGATATTTTGGTTTCCACCTCTGTTGTTGAAGTTGGAGTTGATGTGCCAAACGCAACTATTATGATGATAGAAGGAGCGGATCGGTTTGGACTCTCCCAATTGCACCAGTTCAGAGGAAGAGTGGGAAGAGGAGAGCATCAATCTTACTGCTTTTTGTTTTTTGAATCAGAATCAGAAACTGCAAAAACAAGACTAAAAATAATGGAAACCTGCTCTGATGGATTTAAACTTGCAGAATACGACCTGAAAATGCGAGGACCTGGAGATTTTCTTGGAAAAAACCAGTCAGGAATTCCTGATGTTGCAATGGAGGCTTTAATAAACCCTGCTTTAATATCAGACGCGCAAGAAGATGCAAAAGACATACTAAAAAAAGACCCTGATCTTAAAAACTATCCAAAACTGAAAGAAAAAATAGAAAAAATGGAGCAAAAAATACATTTTGAGTAAAAAAGCTTGACTTTTTAAAATGAAATGATACAAATATGTTTTGTGTTCTTTTTAACAACAACCCAAAAGGAGGGATAAAATTGAACAAACCAGAAAAGATAATCCACCGTACAAAGGAATATTTCCTTGATGAAGACGGAAAATACATAAGTAAGGATGGGGAAGAACTCAGCCCTCTTCTTGCTTATCACTACAAAAATCAGTATGAGTTCTTACAAGAACTCTCCGAAGAGGAGACGTTCAATGTAAGATACTACTGATTGTAAAAACCCCTGCCAAATGGCGGGGGTTTTATCTTGTTTTTGGAGTTACCCAAAAACCCATATATTTTCCAAGCATCAGCCGGGTTTGCGCATCAAGTCCGGGCAAAGAACCAAACACCACTATTGTCACCAAAAGCAAAGGCCACTGCAATATCATTATTGCATATTTCCATTTTCCATACTCCGGAGGTTTTGGCGGAAGTATAAGCATAGTCAAAACAGCAGAAGTTACAATACCAAGCATAGCAAGAGTCATAATTGACTTGGTTATTTCAGGCAAGTTGTAAGCCAAAAGAAGCTGGTTGAAAGCCTCTCCACCAAGATAAAGCGGAAGCCAGCCTAACAAAAATATTATAAGAGCGTTAGTAGCCCAAGAATGAAAGCCCTCTATTATTGTCCAAGAATGATGCCATTTTTTGCCAAAAGGTATTTTTTTGTTTTTTAAAAATCCGAACAAAAAGTAAGGTATGTTTTCTGCCCCATAACCCCAACGCCTTTGTTGTTTGTATTGATTTATCATGGTTTGCCAAAATTTTGGCGCAACATTTGCATCCATATTTACCGGATAATACAAAGGAACCACCCTGTAGTCTCCATCATATCTTAAAAAGCATTGCCAGAAAATTCTTGAATCCTCAGAAACCACATTTGTCTGCCAAAACCCAACATCCACCAAAGCCTGAAACGGCATAGAATGAGAAGAAAATGTTGTCATTCTCTCTGGTCTTTCCTGCTGAAGCGTATGCCAAAAAGTAGCTGAAAATGATATAACCCTTGCAATTGCCGGCGCCTGCCAGATGTTGTTTATATAAAAAGGCACCGGCTGATAACTTGCTCTTTTTGGATTTTTCTCAGAAAGGTAAACATACATCAAACGAGAAAAATATTCCGGCCACAAAATCGTATCAATATCCAAAGCAGAAACCAATATTTTATCGTACGGTAAATTTTCTTTATCTATTATCTTCTCTTTTGCCTGTTTTCCTGCCCAAGCGATGTTTGATCCTTTTCCTGCGATTTCTCCTTCAATATTGCTTGGGTGTTTGGTAACTAAAAACCTAAAAAACTTGTTTTTGTATTTTTCTTCTACTTTTTTTGCAAGCTCTTCTGCTTTTTTTCCGGCTCTTTTTTCTATTGCAAAGACAACTATAAATTTATCTTTTGGATAATTGCACGCTAAAATTGAATCCATTGTGGGACCTACTATATCCATGCCTTCGTTGTAAACCGGAAGTATTATTAAGTGATAAAAATCCTCCCAACCTTTTTTTTCTTTTTTTAGCTTTTCCATCCAGTTTACTTTCATGTTCTTCCTTGTTTTTTTAAAACCGACTCGCAAATGCAAAGAAAGATAAATTGTTTTTAAAAGCCAGTAAACATCAAAAGCGATGATAAAAAAAGCGACAAAAACAGGAGTTTTCCAAGACAAAAACACAACCAAAAACAAAGTCACCCAAGCAAGCGCCCCGGGTAAAATCTCAAACGCTCTGTATATTTTTCTTTCTTTTTTGTCTTTTAAGTCAGATGCTCTTGAGAGATTAAGATAATATTTTTCGCTTTCCATCGCTTAAATTTTAACATTTTGCATCTTTATTGTGTAACATACAAAAAAGATAATTTCAATTTGTTGTATTTTCTGGTGCAAATGGTATATTAAAAGTATGAAACTAAAAGCAAACTTGCATTTTCATACTGCAGATGATCCGGATCATCAAATACAATACTCTTTGTATCAGGCAATAGACAAAGCCTCATCGCTTGGCTTTTCTGTCTTGGCTCTTACCTGCCACAACTATTTTGCATGGACCAAAAAATACGCAGACTACGCAAAACAAAAAGGCATACTTTTAATACCTGGAATTGAGATAGGAATACAAAGAGGAGAAGTTTCAAAAGAAGGGCTTCATCTTCTTATCTTGGGATGTGACAAAAAAGCAGAAAACATATACACATTTGACGATGTAAGAAAATACAAAAAGCAAAATCCAGATATATTTATAATAGCTCCTCATCCTTACTTTTACGGAAACTTTAGCCTAAAAGATGAACTTGAGAAAAACATAGACATAATAGATGCCATAGAACAATCTTGGTTTTATTCAAAGTGGTTTAACAGAAACAAAAAAGCAGAAAAAATAGCCAAAAAATACAAAAAACCTTTCATATCAACCTCCGACACCCACTTTTTTGATTTTTTTGACAAACACTACGCCACTATAAACGCAAAAGAAAAAACTCAAAAAGCAGTTTTTGAAGCAATAAAAAACAACAAGTTTAAAAATACAACACAACCATGCAAGTTTTGGCGTGATATGATTTTAAAACAAGGCATATTTACCATCTCAGACAACATAAAACAATTTTTCAAAAAATTCTACAAAAAACCAAAAACCAGCCTTGATTTTTCAGAATAAATATTATAATATTTACTCTATGCGCTGATTTAAATTAACATTTAAATCAGCATTTTGTTACGCTAGACTCTGACAACCAGAAACTAGCAGCTAGCACGGCCCCATCGTCTAGTGGTTAGGACATCAGCTTTTCAAGCTGACGACCGGGGTTCGATTCCCCGTGGGGCTACTAATTCGAGCGTGGTGTTTGTGCTTTAAATATATAGAAACAAAATTTTATTCATTTTATGGAAAAAACAATTAAAATTACTCATTTTTTTCACCATCTATTGAAATAGTTGATGACATCTGTATGAAAATACATGTTCCATATTCTAACAATGAAGTCACTATTAAAATAGACCTCAATATAACAGATTATAAAGAAAGTGAAAAATAGACAATGCTGAGATAAGGCAAATAATGGAAACTAGAGATTCTGAATTTACAAGAACAGTTAAGCTTGATTTAGAAAAAGAAAATGAAAAAACGGTTAACATTGAAAATAAGGAATATACTATCCAGCTATTAGATATAGGAAAAGAGGAATTAGACGGACAAAGCTTTCCTGTTTTTAAATTTAATGTTATAATGATTGAAGTCGGACTTCGACCAATATTTTATAGAGTCTTCTGTGCGCTAATTTTAGATATATTAAATTACTAAAATTATTACTTTACAATTCGTAATCTATCATATCCATACTCTTCAAATTCATCCCAATATTTCTTTTCATAATCATGAATCTCAACTCCAAAATATCCGCCATTTTCTTTTGCCTTTTCTTCTAATTCTTTTTGTGAAAATTTTTCTTTAAAATCTCTCCAAGCAAGACTGTTTGCCAAACTATCAAATGTTTCCATTTCTGCATTATCTTTTATTATCGGATATACAACCTCATCATAGAACTCTTCTTTAATTATTTTTCTCCCCTCAAAGTCCTCTACCAAATCAGAACAAGAAAAATCATCGGCATAACTTAAAATTTTATCTTGTAATTTTTCAAGTCTATTTGAAATTTTTTTATAATTTTTTTCTTCATCTTTCATTAAATCCCCCAAAACACCAATAATACCTCCTGCAAGTTCGCTCACCAAAACGAGATCTCTGTACTCTTTTTCACTTAATTCAATTTTCATATGTTTTCACTTAATTTTTAATAAAAATTAATAATAGCTGAAGTCGTGGCTGAAGTCGGACTTCGACCTCCGAGCCCTTCCGAGCTTCGACCTCCGCAGACTTAACTTTCTAAAATATTAAACCCTTCAAATATCGCATCACACAAAAAATCTTCCAACAAGCTAGAGTCTCCGCTTTGTTGAGACTTATTAAGGTATCTATAATATAATCTTTTATCTTCCTGCTTAATAACCGCTGGCGGAAGATTACTTCGCAAAAGCATAGCGATTATAAGAAGCCTCCCTATTCTTCCATTGCCGTCGGAAAAAGGATGAATTTGTTCAAATCTGCTATGAATCTCAGATATATGCCTTATTATATCTTTTTCTCTCTTGTTTATATTTTTTTCAAGCTCTTTCATTAGTTTGGGTAATTTTAAATAATTGGCAGTAGGAATATTTGCGCCCACAATTCTCACTCCATGACTCCTGTACATGCCTGCATCATCTCTAATACTATTCATCAGTATACCATGCAATTTCAATATAAGCTCCTCTGTAATTTTAAAATTTGGTTTAATTTGTTTAAATAAAAATTGTAAAGCCGTCTGATGATTTTTTGCCTCTATCTGTTCAACCAAACTTTTATTTTTTAAAGATATGTTTCCAAATAAAATATCTGCGGTTTCGTTTTCAGTTAAAGTACTTCCTTCTATGCTATTTGTGTTATAAGTTAAAGACAAAACAAATTGATCATAAATATCTTTGCGACTTATAATTTCCTTCAATATATTTTTGTGCTTTTTTGATTTGTTGTAAATAGTTTCTTTTTTAGCTTTTAAAATATCATCCGGAATAATCTTCTGCCCTGTATACTTTTTATACAAATTGTCTATTAACTCGCTCTTTTTTTTACGAGGTATTGACTTATCGTTTATCCAGCTATTTAATGTTGCAAAAGACACACCCAGCTTAACAGACAACTTTTCCTGGGTTAGTCCGGAAATTTGTTTAATTAATTTTAATTTTTCTGATATTTTCATAATATCAGCATTGTATAAAACTTTATAAAGTTTGTCAAATTTAAGAAACTTTATAAAGTTTTAAATAAATCAAGTATCCAAAACCAAAACTGCTCCAGAGACTGCTCTGGAGCAAGCTCTGGAGCAGTTTTGGTTTTATTGCTGAGTGAAAATTAAATTAGCCCAAATCCAAAGATTTTGTTGCTTGTATTATTGCTTTTGGGTCTTTTTTCCATTTGTCAGAAACATCAGCGTAAAGCTCTATTTCGTTTTCATCCGGGTCGTATATGTATATGCTGTGAGTAACTCCGTGGTCTCCCGTTCCGATAATTTTTACTCCTTTTTCTTTCAATTCTTTGTATGCTTTTTGGATGTCTTCTTTGGAATCTCCAATTTTAAATCCAACATGGTAAAGTCCCGGCTTTATTGTTTGTTCTTTTTTTCCAGCAGGACCTCCTATTTCTATTAACAAAAGTTCATGATGAGTTCTTTCAGATGAAAAAACAGCAACCCATCCTTCTCTTGAGATTTCTCTGAATCCTAAAATATCACGATAAAAATCTGCTGATTTTTTCAAATCAGAAACATAAAACACAACATGTCCTAGCTCTTTTATTTCCATATTTTTATTTTGGTTATTTTAAAAAACATTAATTTTTATATCATCTTTAAAATTAAAGCGATTATTAAAATAAGGACCAGAATTGAAAAAAGATTAAAATATTTGTATAAAATATCAGCTATTTTTTGTCCAAACAATTTCAAAATAAAAGCAACAGCAAAAAATCTTGCCGCCCTCCCAAAAGCAGAAGCCAAAAGAAAAGTTAAAAAATTAACAGAAAAAAATCCGGCTGTTAAAGTAAATATTTTGTAAGGCACAGGAGTAAATGCGGCGGCAAATACAGCCCAAAAATTTGCCTTTTCAAATAAGCTTTTTAAATTTGCAAACTCGGTTTGCAAAGAATAAAAAGATATTATTTTTTCTCCCAAAATATCAAAAAAGAAAAGCCCTAATAAATATCCAAACGCTCCACCCAAAACAGAAAATAAAGTTGTCAAAAAAGCAAAATATGCCCACTTTTTTGCTTTGTTTGCAAGCAAAATAGCAATAAGTAAAACATCGGGAGGCACAGGAAAAAACACCGCCTCAGAAAAAGAAAGCAAAGCAAGCCAAAATTTTGCGCTTTTTCTTTCAACGTGCTTTAAAGACCAGTCTCTAATTTTATTTTTTGTGTTATTTAAAAAATTAAACATAAATTACCGATTTTAGTGAATTAAAGTTTTTATTTTACGAAACAAATAAAAACAAGATTGCTTCATTTTTTAAAATAAACCTCCCTATTAATAATAAGGAGGTTAAAATAAAAAGAATTTATTTTTTATTTTTTATTGCAAGTTCTATGATCTCTTCTTTTTTCATTTGCAGATCTTTTTCTATTCTTTTTAATTCTTCGTAAATCTCTCTCTTTTTTGCTTGATCTGAAACAAATCCCAGTTGAGTAAAAAGACTTGCATATTTAAAAACGGTTTTAAGTACATTTCTATTCATTTTTCCCATCTCCTTTGTCTTTGCTTTTGATGATTTCATATTCTTCATCTGCAAGCATTAAAGCTGTACCTATAGCAAATTTTGCATAAGATGCTCTTGAGGCAACCACATCAATTAACCATGAATTATCTTTGCCAAACTTTTTTAATGCTCTTGAAAAAATATTTATACTATCCATAGCAGAATTATGCAAGATAGTCCTTTTTTTGTCTATTTCATCAAACTTTTCTGCATCAAACTCATCTCTTTTTAAAAATTCATTCATCTCCCAGACATCTTGAGCATACCTTGCGCAGTATTTAAACATATCATCAAGAATTTGTTTTAAGATTTCATTATCAGAGCATATTTCTCTAAGCTCTTGTGGGGTTTTAATTGGTTTGTAGCTCTCAAGGTGCTCTTCAAAGTTTTTAAATGTTTCTTGAAACCTTTCTTGTGGATCACCATCAAAAGCAAACATGTTTTTACTTAAATAAAACTATTTTTAAATTTGATAAGTGTTAAATTTCATTGTACAATTTTTGAATACAATTATCAAGACTTATATGATTATATTATCTATTGAAACATCATGTGACGACACTTCTGTATCGGTTGTGAAAATCACCGGCAAAAAAACACCAAAGTTTCATGTTTTAGCAAATGAAATATCCTCACAAATAAAAGTGCACTCGCCTTTTGGAGGAGTAGTTCCAAATCTTGCATCAAGAGAGCACTTAAAAAATCTGCCTCTTGTTTTTTTGCATGCGATAAAAAAAGCAAAAATCAAATTAAAAGATATAGACTATATAGCAACAACACAAGGTCCCGGACTTATTGTTGCTTTACTTGTCGGACTTAATTTTTCAAGAGCGCTTGCATACTCTCTGAAAAAAAAGATAATACCTGTGCATCATATTTCTGGGCATATTTACTCAAACTGGCTGGCAAATAAAAAAATAGACTTTCCTGTTTTGAACTTAGTAGTATCTGGCGGGCACACACAACTTATACTCATGCCCCGCCACGGAAAATTTAAACTGCTTGGCTCTACTCGGGACGATGCTGCCGGAGAAGCATTTGACAAAGTGGCAAAACTTTTGGGACTTGGCTATCCGGGAGGACCAGCAATATCAAAGCTAGCAGAAAAGGGAGATCCAAAAAAATATGAACTTCCAAGACCAATGCTTAACTCAAAAGACTTTGACTTTTCTTTTTCGGGACTTAAAACTGCTGTTTTTTATTTTTCCAAAAAGCACCCCGAAATTTTAAAAAAAGGTAAAGCACAAAAAGATTTCTGTGCTTCATTTCAAAAAGCAGTTATTGATGTTTTGGTTGCAAAGACAATGTCTTGCGCAAAAAAACACAAGGCAAAATTCATTTTACTTTCAGGAGGAGTTTCTGCAAACGACCTTTTAAGAGATGAACTTAAAAAACAGGCAAAAAAAGAGAAAATAAAGTTTTTAGTTCCTGAAAAAATATATTCAACAGACAACGCCGCTATGATAGCTGTTTGCGCATATTTTAACAGAAAAAAAGCGCAAAGTTGGAAAAACTTAGATGCAAAAGCAAACTTAAGGCTATTTTAAGTTTAAAATTGACATTTAAAGAAGAAGCTTTGTCTTTACTTGAAGATAAAATAACAATTCCATCAAAGATAATAACCCTAAAAAACATTGCTCTTTATGAGAAAAAATACATTGATCCAGATTTTGCAAAAAAACATATAAATGAAGCTATTTATCTGATGCAAAAATATAATTACAAAGAAGATTTTTTACAAGAACTAAAACAAGTGTACGAAAAGCTTTCGGCCGCATAACAAGGCGGCCTTTTCGTTTGATATTTTGATATTTTTGTTGTATGTTAAGCTTAATGAATAAGAAAAAAACAATTCTAATAGCAGGAGGCGCCGGTTTTATTGGCTCGCATCTTTGCGAGAAATACCTTGCTTTGGGGCACAAAGTAATTTGCGTTGACAATTTACAAACCACTATTGTCCCAAAAAATATAGAAAGGTTTTTTACAAATAAAAATTTCAAATTTATAAAACAAGACATAATAG
>JALTWS010000030.1 GCA_027048495.1 Candidatus Azambacteria bacterium | reverse complement strand
ATTTATGTGTGTCCGTGTATTTGTGTATGCGTCTATATGCGTGTACACACACACACGCACACGCACACGCACACACATATTAATGTCTGGAAGTTTGAATCTTTAACATCCTTTCTCAGGTTTTATGTGGCAACGAATCATAAAGTAGATTCCCATACTTTTTCTCTTTCATACTACAATCTCATTTCCCATCTATATTTCATCTGTAAGCGCCGTCGTTTTTAAGGTATTTGACTGAATGTTAACAGCCACCCATTTTCCTCCTTTGATCAGACCTTCATATAAAACCGAAATATAAATATATAATTTTAAAAATCAATATTGCATCTATAAAATACTTTAATTTTTTAAAAAATATTATATAAAATGCATTGTTGTGAGTTTTTATATAAAATGCAGGAAATATTTTAAAAACTTTGGATTTAGTAATGTAATTTTTATGAACTATAACTTTGCTTTTATGTTTTGATAAAACATAAAATCCAGGATAAACACTTATTTTAAACAATTTTAAATACAGAAAAACCAAAAAAGGAGTATAAAGAAAAAAATATATCGGTACAACCAAATAATAATCAGTAAGAAATTTTTCAATGTCATATCCGTATTTGGCTATACCAAAAAAAGTAACCAACGGCAAAAAAACAATCAAATAAAGAAAAACAAGCGCATATAGTAACTCATCCGGAAATAAAAAAACTCTATATTTGTTATTTTTCATAACTATATTTTATATAATCTTTTTGCCAGCTAAAATTATACCACACTCGCCCAACACAACAAAAAAACTCTACTCACTCACCCAACTCACGATCGTGAGTTGGGTGAGTGAGTAGATTATCGTTTTGGGTGGATTTGTACATTTTATTGAATTTTTAAAAAACAAGTGGTAACATCACATTATGGAAAAAGAAAAAAATTTATACAAAATACGACACTCTTTGGCTCATCTTTTGGCTATTGCAGTTCTAAAAGAAGTATCCAAAGAAGCAAAAATAGCAATTGGTCCTGTTGTTGAGGACGGTTTTTACTATGACTTTGAATTTCCTGAAGGAGTTTCTATTTCTGACAAAGACTTAAAAAATATACAAAAAACAATAAAAAAGCTAATTTCAAAAAAATTAGATTTTAAAAGAAAAGAAATTTCAGAAAAAGAAGCCAGAGAACTTTTTTCCGACCAACCGTACAAACTTGAGCTGATAGATGAAATTATAAAAAATGGGAAAACCTTATCGGTGTACCAAACTGGAGACTTCATAGACCTCTGTGAAGGGCCACATGTTAAAAATACATCTGAGATAAACGCAGACGCATTTAAAATAACAAAACTTGCCGGAGCTTACTGGAGAGGAGATGAAAAAAACAAGATGCTTACCAGAATTTACGGGGTTGCGTTTGAAAAAAAGGAAGAACTTGACCAATATTTAAAAATGCAAGAAGAAGCAAAAAAAAGAGACCACAGAAAACTTGGAAAAGAGCTAGACCTTTTTACATTTTCAGACTTAATAGGTCCTGGACTTCCGCTTTTTACTCCAAAAGGAACCTTGTTGCGCGATCTGATAATGGAAAAGATAAACAGCCTACAAAAAGAGTTTGGCTATCAAAAAGTAACAATCCCCCACATAACAAAAAAAGAGCTCTATGAAACTTCTGGACACTGGGAAAAATTTGGCGATGAGCTTTTTAAGGTTGCGGGAAAACAAAACACAGAATTTGTGCTAAAACCAATGAACTGCCCACATCATACTCAAATTTTTGCATCTAAAAAAAGAAGTTACAAAGACTTACCAACAAGATACACAGAAGCCACTATGGTTTACCGAGATGAAAAAGCAGGAGAACTTTTGGGACTTTCAAGAGTAAGAAGCATCACTCAAGATGACGGTCATGTTTTTTGTACAATAGAACAAACAGAAAAGGAAATAGAAAATATAATTTATGTGATAAAAGAATTTTATAAATCTCTTGATATGTTAAAAGATGACAGCTTTTGGGTTTCCTTATCTTTGCGTGACTCAGAAAAAGACAAATGGTTGGGAGATGAAAAAAATTGGGAAAAAGCAGAAAGAATACTGGAAAACATAGCAAAAAAAGAAAGATTTAACTACAAAAAAATAGAAGGAGAAGCTGCATTTTACGGACCAAAACTGGATTTTATGTTCAAAGATGCTTTGGGAAGAGAGTGGCAACTTGCAACCATTCAACTTGACTTTGTTATGCCAGAAAGATTTAGCCTAGCCTATACTGATAAAGATGGAATACAAAAAACTCCGGTAATGATCCACAGAGCAATAGCAGGATCTTTGGAAAGATTTTTGTCCGTAATAATAGAACATTTTGCTGGCGCTTTTCCTGTGTGGCTTTCTCCTGTTCAAGTTAAAATTCTTCCAATAGCAGAGGCTCACAAAAAATACGCAAAAGAGGTTTTTGACACTCTCAAAGAAAAAGGAATAAGAGCAGAACTTGATACTTCAGATGAAAGTTTAGGCAAAAAAATAAGACAAGCAAAGCTTGATAAAGTCCCTTTCTTTTTAGTTTTGGGAGATAAAGAAACAGAGAAAAAAACAATAATGGTAGAGTCAAGAGACAAAGGAAAAGTGGGAGAAAAAACCACAGAAGAGTTTATAAACTTATTTTTTCAATAAACTTTTGAAAATGTAGTGTAGAGGTTCAACCTCTACACAAAGTAGAAATTTATAAATTTGATTTTTCAATAGATTTTAATATCTCAAGCAAGAGCAACACAGGCTCGCCCGTTGCTCCTTTTGCTAAAAATTCACCATCAACAGACACCATTCTTGGCGCCATATCAATATGTACCCAGTCAAAATCCTTTGCAAATTGATGCAAAAACTCTGCTGCTGTTATCGCTCCTCCGTATGGACTTAACTTTCCAACATTAGCTACATCTGCAAACTCTCCTTTTATTTCATTCTCATATTCCTCACCCAAAGGCATAGGCCAAACATAGTTTCCGCTTTTTTCTCCAAGTTCATATATCTTTTCTAACAGTTCTTTTTTGTTGGAAAACAAAGCAGACATTCTTTGACCCAAAGCCACCATTGATGCTCCGGTTAAGGTTGCAACATCAACAACAAGCTTTGGCTTGTATTTTTTTGCATAAGTTAGAGCGTCTGCAAGTATTATCCTTCCTTCTGCATCTGTATTTAGGACTTCTATAGTTTTTCCTGACATTGTTTTTAGAACATCTCCCGGCCTATAACTTTCTCCAGAGGGCATATTTTCAACAGCCGGCACCAAAGCAACAACATTAACCTTAAGTTTAAGTTCAGCAGCAAGCGCTACCGCTTCAATTACTGCCGCGCCTCCTGACATATCCATATTCATCTGAAGTATTGAATTTGAAGGTTTTAAATTTAAACCTCCTGTATCAAAAGTAACTCCTTTGCCAACAAAAACAATCGGATCTTTTTTGCTGTTTTTGTATTCCAAAACAATAAACTTTGGTTTTTGCTTTGATCCTTTTGCAACTCCAAGCACCCCTCCCATTTTTAATTTTTTTATTCTATCTTCAGAAAATATATTTGCTGTTATTGGCAAATTTTTTATAGCTTTTTGAGCTTCCTTTGCAAGCAAGCTTGGGGTCATATCTCCTCCCGGTAAATTTGCAAGGTCTCTGCACTGATTTACTCTTTTTGCCGCAAAAATACCATCTTTAAATCCCTTTTTTGCAGAAAAAGACACTTCTGGAAAAACAAAAATTTCTTTTATGAAATTCCAACCTTCTTTTGGCTCCTCTTTGAACTTAACAAACTCATAGTTTGCAACCCCAAAGTTAACAGCAAGCAAAAATCCAAGATCATAATCAGAAAAAGGCGCGTTTGGAAAATAAAAATCTTTTAAATTAATTGCAATATTTTTTATTTTATTTTGTTTTGCCAAAAAAACTATTTGCCTTGCCAGAACTCTAAGCTTTCTGTCATTTATTTTTTCTGGCTCTTTTACGCTAATTTCTAATATAATGCCACTTGCAGAAACAACTGCTCTGCTTATGTCACTTTTTGTTATTTTTACCAAAGCAAAATCTTTTTTTGGACTTTTGAAGCTAATTTTCATATTTTGTTATCTTTAATTTTGTACCAATTTTTATGCCGTTTTTTTGCGCTTCTTCACCCGGAATTTCCAAAACCATGTCAGCCACCTTATTGCCAGAAGGATAGAGCTTAACTATACCTTTTTTCTCATCAAAAGCAGGAAGATATTGTATATCTACAACTTTATTGTTTTTTATCCATAAAACATCAAGCGGAATATTTGTATCTTTGTTCCAAAAAATATACACTCCCGGCCTATCAAAAACAAAAAGCATTCCTGTGTTTTCTTTTAGTTCTTTTCTTCCAGATAGCCCTTTATTTTTTTTAGAATCACTTTTTGCAACTTCTGCTTTTACTTTATAGCCGGAAAAATCAACAACAACAAAAGAAGAGTCGTCCAAAGAATCTATCAGCTCCTTATCTGGCAAAACCTGTTTTTCAAATCCGACCAAAACAACATTTTTTACCACTGCCAAAAAAACAAAAACAACAAGCACAAGACCTATTATAAGCCCAAAGTATGCTTTTTGGCTTCCTTTTTGATTGTTATTTTTCATAAATTTTATCTTTAATTGTTTTTAAAACTATCTGTTCCTCATCCCAGTCAAAAACATCTTTGCCAACAATCATGGTTCTTTCCGTCCCCTTGCCTAAAAACAACACAACATCTTCATCTTCTGCCAAAGACACTGCCTCTTTTATTGCTTTTTTTCTGTTTTCTATTATTTTATATGTACCAGAAAAAGAACTGCAACTTTTTATCCCTTTTTCTATCTGGTTTAAAATTTCTTTTGGGTCTTCATCATAAGGGTCTTCGTTTGTTAGTATTATTATATCAGAATTTTTCGCAGAAATCTCCCCTAGTTTTGGTCTTTTCCATTTATCCCTTCCTCCTCCAGCAGATCCAAAAACTGATATTATTTTTCCATTTGGCTTTTTTAACTCTTTTGCCATTTTAAATATTGCTTCAAAAGACCCGGGAGTATGCGCAAGATCAACAATTGCAACAAACTTCTGTCCAGCTTTTACAAACTTTGCTCTTCCCGGCACCTCCTTTATACCATCAAGCGCTTTTTTTGCAACATCAAATTCCACTCCTAAAATATCTGCACAAGAAATCGCCAAAACCGCATTGTAAATATTAAACTCTCCCGGTATATTTAAAACAAACTCCTTTTTGTTTAATAAAAATCTGTATCCTGAGCCTTCCTTTTTAATATCAGACAAAACAAAACATTTATCAGCAAAAGAACAATATTTTTCTGATTTGCCAAAAAGATATTTTTTGTCAGCCCAAAAATCAAAAAAATATTTAAAGTTCTCATCATCTGCGTTTGCAAGTATTGCTTTTTTGACTTTTTTTCCAAAAATAGTTTTTCTTTTTGACTTTTTTAAACTGAAAAATAATTTTCCTTTTGTTTTTTTGTAGTTTTCAAACCCTCCATGCGCCTCAAGATGTTCCTCTGAAAGATTGGTAAAACAGGCAATATCAAAATCTATAAATTTATGCCTGTTTTGCTTTATTCCTTCTGATGTTACTTCAATTAAAAAATATTTGCATCCTGCTTTTTTTGCATCATAAATTAATTTTTGCAGTCTGTGTCTTCCCACCATTGTCATGTGATATGGATTTATCCATTCCTTTTTTCCTATTTTAAACATCAAAGAAGAAGAAACGCCAACGTTGTATCCTGCGCTTTCTAAAATTTTTGCCAGCATAAAAACGGAAGTAGACTTTCCTTTTGTTCCGGTTATACCCACCACCACCATATCTTTTGAAGGAAAGCCGTAAAACAAAGCGGAAAAAAACGACCAAAGAAAATGATAAAAAGAAAGCGCAAATTCAGGGACTATTTTTTTAATAATTTTTTTCATATTATTTAATTTTTCTTGCTATTTTATAAGCAAAATACCATGTTTTGGAAAAAGGCAAATCATACGCTCCTTGACGCTCCACAACCCTTCCCCCAAATCCTTCTTTGAACCTTGAAAAACCAGACCATTGTTTTTTCTTTTTTAGATCAATGTTTTTGGTTGCAATTCCCCAAAAATCATACTCTGAAAACCCAAGCTCTTTTGCTTTTTTTATTATCTCCCAATGCAAAAGATACGGCGCCATAACATTTCTTAACTCAGAAGAAGAAGCTCCATGAAGATAAGTTGCTTTTTTGCCCCAAAACCCAACCAAGGCGCACGCCAGTATTTTTCCTTGATATTCTGCAAAAAAAACTTTCTGGAAATAGTCATCATACAACCATCCCAAAAAATTTTCTTTCTTATGTGCCAACGGAAGCACAGCTCCGACTTCGTCGGAGTGTGAGCGCACAGAAAAAAGAGAATTTTTTGGAATAGCAGCCTCGTTTTTTAAAAACATATCCATCATATTTTCGTAGTAGTTTTTTGGATGCAGGTTAAATCCGTTTCTTTTTGCTGTTTCAGAAAGCAGATTATAAAAAATATCAAAAGCGGCTTCTTTTTCTGAAACAAAAAAAACTTTAACCCCCTTCTTTTTTGCAAGGCGAATATTATACCTTGTTTTTTGCTTCATTTGTCCCAAAATTTCTTCTTCGCTTTTTGATATATCCAAAATTAAAGTGCTTACAGCCTGTATGTCTTTTTCTGATTTTTTAAATCCAAAGCTTTCCAAATTAAAAGGAGCGTTTTCTTGCTCTATTTTTAAAAATATGGCATTTTCTGATTTTTTTTTGTTCTTCAGCTTATTTATCAAAAGCAAAAAAGCTTCGTTTAGCCTGTTAATATGAACTCCCTTTTTTACCACCGGGCCGTAAGGAATATAAAGATAAGATTTTTTTGCCGGAAGGCTGTTTTTCAAAACAGAAGCGCAAAGCAGAACCTCGCCATCATCTGAAACAAAAAACCTTTCAACTTTTCCGGAAGTTGCCTCATAAAACTCTCCCCAGTCAAAAGACTGCAAAAAAGAACCCTCATTTTCCAAAACAAATTTATTGAATTTTTTTTTGTCTTTTATTATTTTTTCTATTTTCATTTTAAATTTCCTATTTTTTAACTTGCCCAAACCAACAATATTCTTAAAAAGAATAAATCTAATTTTTCCCCAAAAACCTTAATGCCTCTTTCACCTTATCTTCGGTATTTTTTATATCTTTTGAAATATGTTTTGTCGCTTCCCTTGCATCTTTTGGAGAGTAACCCAAAGCAACCAAAGCATCTATCACTTCAGAGTCAAATCCCCCGCCAGAGTTTTCTGGCTCAAAGCTAAGTTTTGCAATTTTGTCTTTCAATTCAATTACAATTTTTTGAGCTGTTTTTAACCCGATTCCAGAAACCTGAGTTATGTATTTTGCATCTTCGTTTAAAATAACGCTTGAGATTTTCTCCGGTGCGTCCAAAGAAACGATGCTCAACCCAACTTTTGGGCCAACTCCTGATATTCCTATCAAAAGCTCAAAAAGCTCAAGCTCTTCTTGAGTTTTGAAACCATAAAGCTCAAAAGAATCTTCTTTTACGGCAAGATGAACAAAAAAAGAAACTTCATCTCCTTTGTTTGCGCTTCTCAAACCCGCTTCAGTCACAAAGACTTTA
The DNA here is from genome assembly GCA_027048495.1 of Candidatus Azambacteria bacterium. Taxonomy (GTDB): domain Bacteria; phylum Patescibacteriota; class Minisyncoccia; order GWC2-36-17; family M10-OD1-4; genus JALTWS01. Next base: position 5,079 of record JALTWS010000030.1, on the reverse strand, counting down.
TAACCAACGCCAGAGGAAGTTAAAACAACAACGCTCTTGTGGCCTTTTTGTATTATTTTTCCTTTCAAATATGAAATCATAAGTATACTATACCGCAAAATTAGATATAAAAAAAGCTGTTGCACACTACCCTTTCAAATGCTACATTTGAGTTATGCTAAAAGTTAAGTCAAATTTAAAACCAACCGGAGACCAACCAAAAGCGATTGAGGCTTTGGGCTCCGGAATTTTGTCCGGTAAAAAGCACCAGACGCTTTTGGGTGTTACCGGGTCGGGAAAAACCTTTACAATGGCAAATGTTGTTGCAAACACAAAAAAACCAACCTTGGTTATCTCGCACAACAAAACTCTGGCACACCAGCTTTATCAGGAGTTCAAAGAGTTTATGCCGGACGCCTCTGTACATTATTTTGTTTCATACTATGATTATTATCAGCCAGAAGCTTACATACCGCAAACCGACACCTATATAGACAAAGATGTAAAGATAAATGAGGAGTTAGACAGGTTAAGGCACGAAGCTACTCAAGCTGTGCTTACAAGAGATGATGTTGTAGTTGTTGCATCTGTTTCCTGTATTTACAACATTGGTTCTCCTAAAAACTATGAAAATTTAAGCCTAACCCTGCAAGAAGGACAAAGCATAAAAAGAAAAGAGCTTTTAAAACACCTTGTTGAGCTTCAATATCAAAGAAATGAAGTTGAAAAATCTCCCGGCACATTCCGAGCAAAAGGAGAGATTATAGAAATATACCCTGCAACCGGAGAAGATATTATAAAAATAGAGCTTCCAAAAGATAAAATCCAAAATATCTGGATTTTAAAAAACAAAATTGGATCAAAACCAAAAAACGCAGAGAGTGTAAAAATATTTCCGGCAAAATTTTGGGTTGCGCCATCGGACAACTTAGAAATTGCAATCTCTAATGTCTATGCGGAACTTCAAAAAAGGCTAAAGGAACTCAAAAAACAAGGAAAGCTTCTTGAAGCGCAAAGGCTGGAGCAAAGAACAAAATTTGATATGGAGATGCTGCGTGAGACCGGCTACTGCCATGGGATAGAAAACTATTCTTCGCATATGGAGTTCAGAAAGCCAGATTCTCCACCTTTTACTTTAATAGACTACTTTCACCACGCCTATGGCAATAATTTTTTGGTTATGATAGATGAATCACACATGAGCATTCCTCAAATAAGGGGAATGTACAACGGCGACAGGGCAAGAAAAGAAACTTTAATAGAATACGGCTTTCGCTTGCCGTCAGCAAAAGACAACCGCCCTTTAAGATTTCCAGAATTTGAAAAACTTGTCCCGCAAGCAATATATGTTTCTGCAACTCCGGCAGAATATGAAATAAAAAAATCAAAAGGAAATATTATTGAACAAATAATTCGCCCCACCGGACTTTTGGATCCTGAAATTGAAGTTAGAAAATCAGAAGGGCAAATTGATGATCTAATAAAAGAGATTAAAAAAAGGGTTCAAAAAAATGAAAGAGTTTTAGTAACCGTTCTTACAAAAAAAATGGCAGAAGATCTTGCTGACTTTTTAAAAGAAAAAGACATAAAAGTCCACTACCTGCACTCAGAAACTAAAACTTTGGAAAGACCGGAGGTTTTAAATGACTTAAGAAAAGGAAATATAGATGTTATTGTCGGAGTAAATCTTTTAAGAGAGGGACTTGATATTCCAGAAGTCTCTCTGGTTGCCATAATAGATGCTGACAAAGAAGGCTTTTTGAGAAACGAAACAACACTTGTGCAAACCATAGGCAGAGCGGCAAGAAATGTAAATGGAAAAGTCATAATGTATGCTGACACAATAACAGATTCAATGAAAAAAGCGATAAAAGAAACAAAAAGAAGAAGAAAAATACAAGAAGAATATAACAAAAAACACAATATAATTCCAAAACAGATCCAAAAAAGCATAAGAGAAAACGTAATCCCGCAAAACAAAAATGTAGAGGTTGAACCTCTACACGGTAAGGTTGTGGGTTTGGAGGAAGATATTCCTTTGGGGCTTTTGTCGCAAACCAAAAATATAAAAAAACTAATATCTGACCTAAAAAAAGAGATGAAAAAAGCGGCAGAAGAGATGGATTTTGAAAAAGCGGCAAAGATAAGAGATAAAATAAAAGAGTTAAATAAAATAAAGTAATTTTGCTGCTTTAATGTACAAACAGCAAAAAGCCTCTCTCAATTTTGAGAGAGGCTTTTTGGTTATTTTGCATAAAACATCATACCCAAGCTTTCAAGGAGGCAAAACATTTCAAAAACTAAATTTGGATTTTTTTGAGTAAGCTCAGATAAAAGCTCAGGTAAACTTTTGTTTTCCGGATCAACCCCAGAACACAAAACTCCATTTATGGTAAATCCAACAAGAGGACAACTTCCGTTTATTGGACGATTGTCAATATGAACAGCAACAGCGCCGCTTTTTGACCAAACTTCATCAAAACTGCAGTCTTTGAAAGTAACAAAAAGGCAGTCAATATTCTGGTCATATTCTGCTGTCATGCTTGCCGGCTTTGCTAACTCCAACACATCTTCCAGCGAATAATAATGACCTCTTGTGTTAAGCTCCTTTGCTGCTTTTTTGCCGCTTCCGCTCATTTTTAGCCTCCTTTTTATAGAATTATAAAAGAACCGTCAGCTAAGATAGTATTATAAAAACAAAAATATTTCAATGTCTATTTTTATTTTGCAACAGCTGCTTTTATAAGCCCGTCAAAAAGCGGATGTGGTTTTGTCGGACGAGATTTAAATTCCGGATGAAATTGGGAGGCTACAAACCATGGATGGTCTTTAAGCTCCACTATTTCACAAAGTTTTGTTTTTGGATTTATACCTACAATCTCAAGCCCTGCTTTTTGGATTTTTTCTTTGTATTTTGAGTTAAACTCAAACCTGTGCCTGTGCCTTTCTAATACCTTGTCTTTTTTATAAGCTTTTTGCGCTTTTGATCCTTTTTTTAATATACATTCAAAGTTGCCAAGCCTCATTGTTCCTCCCAAGCCTTTTATCTTCTTTTGTTCTTCCATTAAGCTTATTACCGGATTTTTTGTCTTTTTAAATTCAAGCGAATTTGCATCTTTTATCCCCAAAACATTTCTTGCAAACTCAATTACCGCTATTTGCATTCCAAGGCAAATTCCAAGATAAGGAATTTTATTTTCTCTGGCATATTTTGCCGCTTGTATTTTTCCTTCTATGCCTCGGTTTCCAAAACCACCCATGACTATTATTCCTTTTGCTTTTTTTAATTTTGCAAGCTCTTCTTTTTGCTTTTTTTTGTCTTCCAGTTTTTCTGAGTCTACCCACAAAATGTTTATTTTTGTCTTGTTAGCATATCCTGCAGACTTTACCGCCTCAACAACAGAAAGATAAGCGTCCTCAAGCTGGTTATACTTTCCAACCAAAGCTATGTCTGTTTTTGGCAAATCAGAATTAATCAAAGCCAGAAACTCTTTCCACTTTGAAAGATTTGGCCTTTTGTATTTAATGTTAAAGTGAGAACATATTAAATTTGTTATATTGTATTTTTCAAAGTTCAAAGGCACTTCATATATGGAGTTTACTGTTGGAGCGGGAATTACAGACTTTTTGTCAACATCGCAAAACAAAGATATTTTTTTTGTATGTTCGCTTTTTATTTTGCTGTCTGCCCTGCAAAGTATTATATCAGGCGTTATTCCACTATTTCTTAACTCACGGACAGAAGCTTGTGCAGGTTTTGTCTTTAACTCTTTTGAACTTGCAAGATAAGGGAGATACACAAGATGCACAAATATAACATTTTTTGATCCTTCTTCGTGGTGAATCTGCCTTATTGCTTCAAGATACGGCTCTCCTTCTATATCTCCTACCGTTCCTCCTATTTCACAGATCATAACATCTGCTTTGGACAGTTTTGCTCCTTCTTTTATAAATTTTTTTATTGTGTCAGTTATATGAGGTATAACCTGAACAGTCTTTCCAAGAAAATCTCCACGCCTTTCTTGCTCTAAAATTGTTTTGTAAATCTTTCCAGAAGATACGCTAGAAAAACTGCCAAGCTCTATGTCTATAAACCTTTCGTAATGCCCCAAATCCAAATCAGTTTCTGCGCCATCTGCGGTTACAAAAACCTCCCCATGCTGATAAGGGCTCATGGTGCCGGGGTCCACATTCAAATAAGGATCTAACTTCATCACTCCAACTTTAAACCCGGCAGACTTCAGAAGCATTCCAATTGATGAGGAAGCTATGCCTTTGCCAAGGCCTGAACACACTCCCCCGGTTACAAATATGTATCTTGCCATAAGGCAATAATAACAAATTTTAAAAAAGATATCAAAAAGGGTCCGATACTGCGGTATCGGACCCAAAGGAGAATAAAGTTTTAGTTTTTCTTGCACTTCCCGGGGCGCTTCCCCTTAGAAAAAGAGGAAGCAGGCGGATACGCCTTGCGCATCCGTGCCTCAATGGCGGGCAGAGTTGCCCGCCTGTGGCTGGGGGCAGGGGGAACATCGACAAACTTCTGGCTTTTTTTTGCCATTTTTTTCCTCCTTTTGTTGTTAAAAAGCATATATTTTTAACATTAAAAAAAGATATGTCAAGTCCTTGGGAGTCGTTTCAAAACATTTGTCAGAAAAATGCATTACTATGTTTTTAAGATATAAGCTGTAAAAATTTAATGTCAGAATTATGCCTTAAATTTCAACAAAATGAAATTCTTAAAAATTATATAAGGATTGCTAAAAATATATTTGTTCACAGATCAATCTGCTTTATCCTAGGGATAACCCTAGGGTTATCCCTAGGATTGTATTATAATCCCCAATATAAATTAAATAACTCTTTTAAAACAACTCCAACAAACCAAAACAATTAAAAATAACCAAAACAAAAATAGTTAAAATAAAACACGATCGTGTTTTATTTTAACCATTTTTTTAATGGGTTGGGAGGTGTTTTTTTGGATGTGTGAAACTGGACAAGAAAAAATTATATAGATACATTCAGAAGATAAGGCTTGGTTTTTAAAATTGTGTTTTGGCTTTTTATAAAACGGTAAAAATAGTTTTTGCCATGCTA
>JALTWS010000029.1 GCA_027048495.1 Candidatus Azambacteria bacterium | reverse complement strand
ACAATGTATATTTTGCGAAACTCTTTGCTTATCTTTCTATAGGAATAAGATACCTGTTTTATGGTATTTTAGAGTTTGTTGTTAAGTTTTTTGTTTTGATACTCAAAGATCCTCATGAGGGATACAAGATACTTACAGCTCCGATTGAGAAAATAGAAGCAAAAGAGGAAGAATTGTTAAAATCAGAGCATTTTGAAAGGTTCAAAAGAGTGCATAAAAAAACAAGGCTTGCTTCTTTTGCAACCCTGCTTGGTTCTTCTGTTGCTGTTTTGGCTATTTCTTTTTTAATATCCTTTGTCTCTCCAGAGAGGCAAGATACATTTGCCGCTTCATATACTTGGACGCAAAGCGACTGGACAGGAGGGGCAACCTCAAACACAGCTTCTGATCCTGCCAACAGGACAGGCTGGACAGAATATACATCAACCACTACCGGAATGATAGCAACCACAAGCGTTTCTTTGCTTGCTACTCCTCAAAACTTCATAGACTCAACAAATCCTACAAGGCCGACAGGGACATCTGGAGGGGATTTTGATTTGGGGACTAATAATAATACTGCGATTACTTCTAATGGAAGTATTAAGCTGGCAAGTGTAAAGACATTTTTATCACCTGAAATTTATACGCAAATTGCTGATATACCAAATGGAGTTGATTTATCTCCTTCTCCTCATATGGTTGCTGTTGGCAATTATTTATATTCGTTTGCTAATAATGGGGGATTTTATAGATACGATATAAATACAAATCAATGGCAAGCAATGGCAACCCCGTCATTTACAGGTGGAGGCTCTGTTGGAACAGGATCATTTTTAGCATACCCAGGATCTGGTGATTTTATTTATGCCGGACGAGGAAGTAGTTCTATAGAATTTTCAAAGTATTCTATTTCAAACAATACATGGACAACGCTTGCTAACATTCCGTTTAGCATATCTAATGGAACATCAGCAATAGGAGCAGGAGGGTATATATATGTTCAGGGTGGCGGAAATAAATTTGCAAGATACTCACCAAGTTCTAACTCATGGTCGTATCTTGCTAACTTTCCTTATAATGTTAGTGCGGGAAATAATAATAGATTGACATATGATGGAAATGACTACATATATGCGATAGCATCATCATATACTTCAAGATTTTATAGATACTCAATATCAACAAATACATGGACCACATTGGCAAATCTTCCATTTACATTAGATTATGACGCAGGTATAGCTTACATAACAGGAACTGATTATATATATCTTATACGAGCTTCAGATACGTCTTCATTTTATAGATATTCAATATCAACAAATACATGGGAAGCAAGAGAACCTCTACCTAATAAAGCGCGATATGGAGCATCTATAGTTTATCCTGGAAGTGGTAATTATGTTTATCTGCTAACTGGAAGTACTTCAGTTTCTACTCCTATTTCACGATTTTATAAAGTCCAAATAATAGATTAGTATAGTTTTAACCCCACCAAAAAACCAAGAGCAACAGCTCTTGGTTTTTTGGTGGGTTTGTTTTGATCTTTACAACATCAAATCTGCCAATGGGCTATTTTTTGCTTTTTTTGTTTTTGATGTTTTGCTTTTCTAAAACATTTAAAACTTTTAACATTGTCTTATAATACTTTGGAAGCTTTCTGTATAAAGCTTTTATAAATTTCTCGTTGTAGGTGTGAGTTGTTAGATTTCTGTCGTCTGTCATCTGAAGCAACAACTCAACATCTTTTTCATTTAAAAGTTGGTTTTTTAACAGCCCTCTAAAAACTTCTTTTGGAGAAAAAAAGTCCTGACCCAACACATCTCTTAAATAAACTTTTGACACTTTCCAGCACAGCTCAAAACAAAATTCAAATCTTTTTATTGTAGAATCCCTTAATATATCACTTTTGTCTTTTTCAGATAAAACCTCATTTAACCTGTCTAAAGACTTTTTAAACTGGCCTATCTTTAACTTTAATGTTTTATCCATATTATTTTGCTGTTTAAAATATTATCTTTGAAAGATTTGTCCGCTTTGTTTAAGTGAACAATATCAACAAAATAAGGAAAATTGGAGTTTTGAAGGGTTTCTCTTAACACATTTAAATCCTTTTCGCTTACATTGCCCAAAACAGCAATATCTACATCTCCAAACTTATCTTGCGACACGCTTGAGCCAAACAAAAAAGCGCGTGTGCCTTTTTTGCCTTTCAAAGCATCTTTTACATATTTTTCCAGTTGTGTTATATATCTTTTTTTTAACATAAAAAGCTCACTTTACACTATTATATCACATTTTAAACTAAATCTAAACATTCCCCCTTGGCCTCATCGTTGGAAAAAGTATCACTTCCCGAACATGGTGTGAGTTTGTGAGGAGCATAACTTGTGAGAGGTCTTTACACTTTATTATTTTTTACATTAACCATTTTATGTAAAGAGGATGATATTAAGGTTTGGTAAGGAACTCCCTCTTCAATAGCTTTTGCTTTTAATTTTAAAAGGTCGGCTTCTGATATCCTTATTGATATAGTTTTGTTTTTTCTTAAAGTTTGTTTTGCTATTTGAGAATACTTTTTTATTTCTTTTTTTTTGTTTTTAACAGAAACAAGCTTACCCTTTTCTGCCAAGTTTACAATATTTTTTTCTTCTTTGCTTAATCTTATATTTTTATTCATAATTTTCTTTTAAATATTTTTTAGTAAATTTTCTGCTTGGAATAAATAATAGTCTTTTCATTCTCTATAATGAAAATCAATCATTTTTCGGCCTCATCGTTGGAAAAAGTATCACTTCCCGAACATGGTGTGAATTTGTAAGGAGCATAACAAGACGTTCTATGCCAACGCCAAGCCCCGCCGCTGGAGGCATGCCGTATTCTAAAGCTTCAATAAAGTCTTTGTCCATTCTTTGAGCTTCGTCGTCTCCCCTTTTTGCATCTTCTTGTTGCGCTTTGAACCTTTCTAATTGATCTTGCGGGTCGTTTAGTTCAGAAAACGCATTTGCAACTTCAACTCCGGCAACCACAAGTTGAAACCTTTCCACTTTCCTTTCGTCACTTTCCATTTTTTTTGCAAGCGGAGAAAGCTCTATTGGATGGTTTATCATAAATATCGGCTGAAGTATATTTGGTCTTACCAGTTCTTTGTAAATTTCGTCTGCTATTTTGCCTTTATTTGCTCCTTTTGGTATGTCTATTTTTAGCTCCACTGCCTTATCAAAAAGCTCTTTTTCAGAAACTGCATCGTAGTCAATGCCCGTGTGCTTTTTTAAAAGTTCGGAAAATTCAATTTTTGGATATGGTCCAGAAAAGTCAATCTCCTCTTCCCTTTCGTTTCTTGTATGCTTTATCTTTAAACTTCCGTTATTTATCTTTTTAACTATGTGCTGTATCATGTTTTCTGTCATCTGCATAAAGTCATTGTAGTCTTGGTAGCTTGCATAGCATTCCATCATTGTAAAATCTGGGTTATGAGTTGCGTCCATTCCTTCGTTTCTGAAGCATCTGCCTATCTCATAAACCTTCTCAAACCCGCCAACCAAAAGCCTTTTTAAGTAAAGCTCAGGAGCTACTCTTAAATACAAATCTAAATTCAAAGCGTTAAGATGAGTTTTAAATGGCTTTGCCAAAGCTCCACCGGGTATGGTTTGAAGTATAGGGGTTTCAACCTCCAAAAAGCCGTTTTCTTCTAAAAACTCGCGCATCGCTTTTATTATTTGCGATCTTTTTTGGAATTTTTCTTTTACTTCTTTGTTAACAAGAAGATCCAGATATCTTTTCCTGTATCTTTCTTCAATATCAGAAAGCCCATGCCACTTTTCTGGCAATGGCAGAAGCGTCTTTACCAAAACAGCAAAGTCCAAAACTTCAAGAGTTTCTTCTCCTTTTTTTGTTACAAACAATGTTCCTTTTGCGTCTATGAAATCTCCAACCTCTAAAAGCTCAATAAAAAAATTGTATTTTTCCTCGCCAAGAGTGTTTTTTTTAAGGTAAATTTGTAGTCTTTCCGTTCCGTCATCAAGCACACAAAAGGTAGACCCCCCATGTTCTCTTTTTGCCATTATTCTCCCCGAAATTGTTATTTGTTTTTTTTCATCAAAAAGAGCTTGGAAATTTTTTCTGACAAAAGACAAAGAGGTGTCTCTTTTTGACTTTGAAGGATATGGGTTTATTCCTTTTGATTTTATTTTCTCAAGCTTCTCCAGCTTGTCTCTTTTTATTTTTTCAAGCCCAGATGACATAAAAAACTAAATTTAATTTTTATTTAACAGAAAAAACGGCAATTTCCGGATTTAACTTTTTAAAAAGTTTACCACAAAAACAAAGGAAAATAAAGCCACAAAACAAACCCGTCCAAAACAAAAATCTTTTGTATAAGCTAAAATAAAAATCTTTTGTACAAACGCTACCAAAAACAAAAATTTTTTGTACAAGCCTAACCAAAATGAAAATTTTCTGCACAAACATTCCCCAAAATAAAAATCTTTCTTCACTCATCCAACTCACGATCGTGAGTTAGGTGAGTGATTTGTTCTTAAAAGTTTTTCACTTACATTTAATTTACAATTGTCATTAGCGATTTGTTCTTGAAAGTTTTTCGCTCACATTTAACTACGATCGTCATTAAATGTGAGTAAAATGTGTTAATGTGTTTAATAATGAAAATGTAAAAAGATAAAATACAATGAAGATGTGAAAAGATAAAATACAATGAAAATATGAAAAGACAAATGCAATGAAAATGTGAATATGGTAATATAGTGAAAAATAAAGATGTAATATAGTGAAAAATAAAGACGCAATTAAAGTTTGGAAGTTTTCTCACTCACTCAACTCACGATCGTGAGTTGAGTGAGTGAGGTGTGCAGACAAGATAAATTAGTAAAAATTATATTTAAAAATAGATTGGGATTATTATTAGTTTTTTGAATAGTTGTATTAAAATTAAATTATAGTTTGCGGATCTATGTATATTTCTGATCCGTATTTGTACTTGCCTTTTATAATATCCTCTGCAATTTTATTTTCTATTTTTTCTTGGATTATTCTTTTCATTTCTCTTGCTCCAAAAACTGGATTGTATCCTATCTCGGCTATCTTCTCTAAAAGTTCATCTGTTATTTTAAACTTCATTCCCTTCTCTTCAAGCCTTGCTGACAAAGACATCAAGTTAAGCTTTGCTATTTGTTTTATCTGTTCTTTTTCTAATGGCTTGAAAACAACAGTTGCATCAAAACGATTTAAAAACTCAGGTTTGAATATCCCCTCTTTTAAAAGATGTTCCACCAGTTTCTCATGCAAAATATCCAAATTTTGTCCAGACAAAACATATTCCCTTATAAACTCAGCTCCTGCATTTGAAGTTGCTATTATTATCGTATTTTTAAAAGACACTTTCCTTTGAAAAGCGTCTGTAAGCCTTCCTTCATCTAATACTTGCAAAAAAAGATCTGCTATGTCAGGATGAGATTTTTCAAACTCGTCCAAAAGTATCAAAGAAAACGGATTTTCCCTGACTTTGTTTGCAAACTGAGCTTCCACATTTTTATCTGCGCTTCCTATTAGCCTTTGAATAGAATCTTTGTCCTGATACTCTGTCATATCCAGTCTTATCATTCTGTTTTCAGATCCAAAATATACTTCAGCAAGCGCCTTTGCGGTTTCTGTTTTTCCAACGCCAGTAGGCCCTAAAAACAAAAATGTTCCTATCGGTTTTTTTCTTTCTGATATTCCAGAACGCACCCTCCTTAAAGCTTCTGCTAGAACTTTAATAGCCTGATCCTGTCCGATTATCCTCTCATGCAAAAGCCTTTCCATATTTAGAAGCTTTGCTTTTTCTTCTCCGGTTATTCTTCCCAAAGGTATGCCTGTTTTTTGGGAGATAACCTCTGTTACATGATCTTGAGTTATGATATTGCCATAAACTTTATGGGATTTTACAAAAGATATAACCTCAGAAAGCAAAGACAATGCTTTTTCCGGAAAAGGAATGTTTTGAATATAAGATCCAGCATCTGACACACAAGAAGATAAAGCCGGGTAAGATATAAAAACTTTTTCTTTTCTTTCAATATATGGAGCAAGGTCCTGTAAAATAATAAGAGTCTGTTCTTCTGAAGGCTCTTTTATCTCTACCTTTTGAAGCAATACAGAAATAGAAGAGTTTGCTTCAATATTTGAATGATAAGAAAAGTGGTCAGATGTCGCTATAAGCTGAAATTGGTCTGATTTTAAGTAAGGATTAAGCACTGTTGAAATGTCAATTTTGTCATTTGATGGTTCTGATAATATATAGTTATGCAAATTTTCTATTATTAAAATAATATTTCCCGCTCCTTTTGCCTCCGAAAAGATCTTATCAAGAAGCGAAGTTGTTGCAGAAATATCTTTTGATTTTGACACAACAGCATTCATATCCAGCTTTACAACTTTTTTAAACCTTAAATTTACAGGACAGAGTCCTTTTTTTATTCTTTTTGTAAAGCCTAAAATAACACTATCAATTCCTACTCCCGGCTCGCCAACCAGTATCACATTATTTGTCCCAGAAGAAGATAAAATTTCTTCTATTTTTAGTATCTCCTCTTCCCTTCCTAAAGGATGGATATGCTCTCCAGAACTTTTTGATGTGTTTACCGGCCTTGAATAAACATTTAGCGTTGGGGTATATCCAAATGCCCAATCATCTGCTATTCCCGGCGTTTGCATAAGGCTTATATGCAAAGGCACTTTTTTGTTTTTTTCTTTAAAGTAAAGCTCCTCCCAAAAAGCAACTTCAATAACATCTTCTTTTTTTGCTCCGTAATCAAAAAACAGGTTTTGGATTGTCTTGTCATGCAAAGCAACCGCGGCAAAAATGCTTCCATAGGTTATTTTTTCGTTTCCCCTTTTTTTTGCAATATCAAAAGCGTCTGAAATAATATCGTTAAGGTGGTTTTGAATATCTTTTTCTTTTTTCTTTTTTTGGCTTTGGACTATAACCTCAACGCTTCTTGTGAAGTGTTCTTTGTTTATAAGAAGGCGGGAAAAAATAAAATCTGATCTTTTGTTTTGAAGCAAAAACAAAAATACAGAGTTATAAGTTAAATCTATTGATTTGTTTTTTGTAAACAAAATCGCTTTTAAAACAGATTCAAGCGCATCTTTTGTAAGGTATTCTGCTATATTTACATTTTCCCCTTTTTTTATTAAATCTTCTGCATCTTTTAATGTTTTTTTGTTGTCTTGAGAGTTTAGGCTTTTGGCAAACTTAACCAAAGAAAAAAACAAAAACAAAAAGCCCAAAGAAAAAAATAAAAACCCTAAAATCTCATCTTTTGAAATCCACAAAGGAAAAAGCTTAACAACATCAAACAAAACAAATGCTAAAAAAAACAAAAAAGACAAAAGCAAAAACACAAAAAGCATTGCCCTAGCAAAGGTTCCTTTGAATAATATTGCTTTGTATGCTTTTGTGCTTTGCGGATCAAAAATCATAGTTTGCTATAAAAATAAATACAAAAAGCCAAGATAAAAAAGGTATAAAATAATAAAAGGAAGAAAAAACCAAAACGCAAACAACAAAAATCCAACAACAAGTATAAAAACCTCAAAAAAAACTCCTATAAGAATGAACAGGGTTCTTAAAAACATTCCTATAATCCTTGACATCATATTTCCAAAAAACACCATAAACGCTTCTTTTGGATTGAAATTAACCGGATATCCAGAATAATACCTATGCCAAGGCCAAAAAAATGTCCTCAAAAGCAAAGGAACAGAGAAAACATAAAGCCCAAAATACAAAAAGCCTCGCCATGCTTTTAAAAAATCAAGCAAAGAGTAGTAAAATTTCCATTTTAAAAAGTAAGAAAACATAGCTTTTGTTTATATAAAAATTATATCAAAAAAGAAGGCGTAACAAAACCCAACCAGCTTTATTTTTGAGCTATTTTGTTTTTTCTTTTGAAAATTTTATATATTTCAACAACAAACAAAATCAAAGATGACAAAGATATTATCACCACCCACTCAAAAAAGGATATATCTTTGAAGCTAAATATATTTTGAAAAAATGGATTGTAAATAACAAACATCTGTAGCGCTATGGAGATAATAAGGGCAACAACCATAAATTTATTTGAAAAAAGCCCAAGCTTAAAAACAGAAACATCAAGAGACCTCATATTTATAACATTAAAAAATTGAGAAAACGCCATAAAGGAAAACGCTATTGTTCTTGCTTTGTCTATGCCTTCAGGCAAAAAATACAAAAACAACCCAACTGTTCCTGCCGTCATCAAAATAACAGTAAATGCAAGCAAAGGTATTACATCTTTGGATAAAATTTTTTCTTTTTTGGATATTGGTTTTTTTTGCAAGATATCTTTTTCTTTTGGTTCTGCGGCAAGAGCAATGACAGTTATTCCATCTGTAACCAAATTTAACCATAAAAGCTGAGTTGGAAGCAAAGGCAAAGGAAGCCCAAAAGACAAGCTTGATATTATAGTTGCGCTTTCTGCTATGTTTGTTGTTGTCAGATAAAAACTGGTCTTTTTAACATTAGAAAAAACTAGTCTTCCCTCTTCTATTGCATTGACAATAGAAAAAAAATCGTCGTCAACAAGTATAATCTCAGACGCCTCTTTTGCAACATCTGTCCCTGAAATACCCATTGAAACACCAATATCTGCCTGTTTTAAAGCCGGGGCGTCATTTACACCATCCCCCGTCATAGCAACGATATTGCCCTGCTTTTGCAAAGCTTTTGCTATTTTAAGCTTTGTTTCTGGAGTTACTCTTGCAAAAATAACAGCATTTTTTAACTTTTCCTGAAGATCCTCTTCTGAGATGCCAATTAAGTCCGACTCTGTGAACACTTCATCGTCATAAAATTCTTTTTTTTGCATAAGTCCAATCTCTTTTGCAACGGCAACTGCTGTTTCTTTGTGGTCTCCTGTGAGCATCAAAACCCTTACTCCAGCTAAATTGCATTTTTGTATCGCCTCTTTCACTCCTTCTTTTGGAGGATCTATCATTCCAAAAAGCCCAACAAAAACAAGATCAGAAATATCTTTTTTAGAAATTGATTTTGTGTCTTCAGATACATCTTTAAATGCAAAACCAACAACCTTAAGCGCATCTTGCGCCATATCAAGCGCATATTTTAATATATCTTCTTTGTCTTTTTCAGATAAAGGCTTTATCTTTCCGTCTTGAAATATTTTTTTGGACTTTTTTAAAACAACTTCAAAAGCACCTGAAACAAATATCTTTTTTTGCGGATGCCCGGCCTTGCCTAAATTTACAAACGCTGCTTTGTATTTGTATTGTGTATCAAACGGTATCTTGTCTATTATATCTGCTTTTTCTAAAACATCTTCTTTTCTAATTCCTCCTTTTGTTGAGACAACCTCCATAGCGATCTCAACCGGCTCTCCAGAAGATATAACTTTGTCTTTTTCAACTATCAAAGATGCATCTGAGGTATAAAACACAGACTTTAAAATAAATTTAAGATCATCATATATTTTTGGCATTATACTTGTGGAGTTGATATTAAAGTTTCCTTTTATGTCAGTTCCCACTCCTGAGACATCTACCATCTTTTTGTTTGTATATATTTTTTTTACTGTAAGTATATTTTTTGTTAATGTTCCTGTTTTGTCTGTGCATATTACATTTGTTACTCCCAAAGTCTCAACAGAAGGCAAATGCTTTATTATCGCATTTTTCTTTGCCATTTTTGATGCTCCTATTGCCAAAACTATTGTCAAAACCGCAGGCAATCCCGCCGGGACACCAGCAACCAAAGAAGCAACAGCAAATAAAAATATTTCAAAAAACTCAAGCCCTTTTAAAAAAAACCCTATAAAAAAAGTGACAAAAGCGGCAAAAAAGGCTATCATTCCCATCTGCAAGACAAGCTCATCAACCTTTTTTTCAAAATGGCTTTTTTCGTATTTTATCTTTTTAAATTGTTGCGCTATTTCTCCAAGTTTTGTTGATTTTCCTATAGAAAATACGATCCCTTTTGCATATCCAGAGACCAAGGATGTTCCCATAAATAAAATATTTTCTGGAGTGCCTTCTTTTGGAATGCTTTTTAATGTAATATCTTTTTTCTCAACAGGCAAAGATTCTCCTGTTAAAGAAGACTCATTCACTCTTGTGTTTTTTGCTTCCAATATTCTAATATCAGCGGGCACTCTGTCGCCAGCCTCCAAAACAACAATATCTCCTAAAGTTATATCCTTTGCTAAAATTTTAATCTCTTTGCCTTCTCTTATAACCCTTGCTTTTTGGGTTACCATTTTCTTTAAAGCTTCCAAAACCTTTTCCGCCCTCCAGCCTTGAAAAAAGCCTATGATTGCATTTATAAAAATAATAGCCAAAATAACATAAGCATCTACATACTTTCCAAATTGGAAAGATATAAAAGAAGCGGCAAAAAGTATAAATATCAACGAACTTTTAAATTGCTTCAAAAACAATAAAAAAGCCCCCCCTCTTTTCTTTTTAGGAAGCTCGTTTTTTCCATATATTTTAGATCTTTTTTTGACCTCTTTTTCTGAAAGTCCAAACTCAGAAGAGTTCAAAGAGGAAAAAATTTGCTCTTTTTTAAGGCAAGGAAAATTAATTTTTTGAGAATCCATAGAAACAATCTATGCTATTTCTTTTTTTAAGATAAAGCCCAAAACAGCCCTTATTGCAACTATAACAGCTATATCAAGCAAGTCTGTAAAGTCAGGCAGTATAGTTACTATAATAAGCTCTCCGGCTATTATAAATTCAAGTCCAGTAAGTATCCTTTCTCCAAACTTTCTTCTTATTTGTTTAAGATCTTTAAAATTAAACACAACATTAAAAAGAGCAACTACAGCAGAGATCGCTATTATTATCATTCCAATATACTCAACCCAAAGCGCAATTTGGCTAAAAATGTCATTCATATTTTTATACTTTTAATTTATTTATTATTTTCTCGTGCGGGAACTCTAAAATATCCCTGACAAACCTGTCAAACATATCCATTCTGTATTTAAATTCTTTTGTTCCCATAATAGCATAGGATATTTCTTTTCCTACTTCTGCTTCCAAATTTTTTAGAAATTTTCTTAATTGAGATTCTCTGACCTTATCGGCAACTATAAAAATATCAACCCTAAACTTATCAGTATTTAAAAAAACTCCACCCAAAACCACTAGCTTAACAGATCCTATTTTTTTGACATCTTTATAGATTTTGTCGTGAGACGCCGCCGCAAACTGCAAAACCAAATTTTTAAGCTGTGTTTTGAAATGGCACTTTGGATCTTGTTGGTAAAATCTTTTTGACTTTATCTTTCTAGATTTTAAAAATCCGGCAGAAGAAAGCTCCTCTAACGGCTTTTTTATAGATTGAGGCTTTAAATTTAATTTCAAAGCTATTTCTCTTACTTCAAAAGCTGTGTTTGAATTATACACAAAAAACTTAACTAACCTTGCTTTTGTCTCTGAATTAAAAAACTGCTCAAAAGTAACCATAAAAAACAAGAATTAATGCTTTATGCTGGTATTATAATAAATAAAACAAAAAAAGGCAAAAAGTCGTTTTTTAATTTTTGCTGTTTTTATGATAAAATTATCTTATTATGAAAAACTATCATATTAAAATACAAGAGCTAATATTATCAGACTCATCAGATTCGCAAGAATGCGAAACTTTTGTATATGAGCCAGCAAACCCAGAAGAAGAAAATTTGGGAAACTTATATATAATAGGATGCATAAAAACCAAAAAAAACGAACTTGACTTTCTGCCAAATTTAATAGCATCAATGGCAAAAAGAGAGTTTTATTCCCTGAAAGCAAAAGATCCGGAAATTTCTTTTGAAAATACATTAAAAAAAATAAACGCTTCTTTGCTGGATTTGTCAAAACAGCATAAAAATTTAAAAAATCATATATCTTTTTGCATTATAAATACAGCAAAAAACAAAATGCAGTTCTCCCAAATTGGAGAAAATCTTATTTTTCTGTTAAGAGGAAACTCGCTCATAAACATAAACCAAGAAAAACAACAAAAAAATTCGTTTTCATCTATTGTTTCTGGAGAAATAAAACCAAAAGATAAATTTATACTCACAACCGCAGGATTTTTAAAAACTCTGCCAAAAGACCTGCTAAAAAAGATATTAAGCAACGATATAGAAAAACAAGCAGAAATTATAACTAACCTATATGAAAAAAAGCCAAAAGAGCAAAACAACCTTTCTGAAGCTATTATCACTTTTGAGATAACCGACCAAGAAAAAAGAAAAAAAATATTTAAAAAAAGGCAAGAACAAACACAAAGACCAAGAGAACTAAAAATTCCTATTTGGCAAAAAATTCACCATAGTTTATATAAGCTTGCAAGAAAACTTCAAAAGAAAAAAGATTTTATAATATCTGTTTTTGTTGTTTTGGCTTTGGTTTTTTCTGTATCTTTTTATGTTAAATTCCAATCTAAAAACAAACTTTACAAATCCGCCCTTCAAAAAACTGCCCAAGTAGAACAGCTACCGGAAGAAAAATACCAAGAAGCAATAGACATATTAAATCAAGCAAAACAAACAGCAGAAGAACTTCAATCTTATTCTTTCTTATCCAAAAAAGCAAAAGATCTGCAAAAAAAGATAGAGAAAAAAATAAATGAATTAAATGGAATATACAACATAAAAGATCTTGAAAGGTTTGGGAAAATAACAGGAAGGTCTTTTGGATTTTCTCCAAGGTTTATATTTGAATACAAAGGTAATGTATATGTATTTTCAGAAAACACAAAAGCATATTATAAAATAAAATCTGGGCAAAACAAAGGAAGATTTATATTCCCTCAGAACGTAAATTTTGAAATAGAAAGAGCATTTAAAAAAGATGGGCTTGTATATTTTTTAAACTACGCTCAAAACGAAGTATCTTATTTTGATTTAGAAAAAGAAAAATTTTTCAAAGTAGATTCAGAAAAAGAACTTAGAGTTCTGCTAAAAGAAAAGCCAACCCCATACAACAAAACATTTAACGATATAAGCTACAAAATGGATGACAATCAGATAATAAAGGAAGAAAAAGACAAGAAAAAATATCTAAATTTTCTGTCTCTTATAAGAATTCGCGACTTTACTGTCTCAGAAGATGACCAATACATATATCTCCTTTCTGAAAGAGAAGTATTTAAAACAAAAAACAGATAATCTTTTTTAACTCTTTTTATTCTTTTGTGCTTTGATTTTTCTGTGTTTATTTATTTTCCCCAACTATACACCTTATCTCCCTCTTAAAAAAATCATCAATTTAAAACACGATCGCATTTTAAAATGATGATTTTTAAAAAGATGTTTTTGTTATTTTAAAACACGATCGTGTTTTAAAATGACGAATTTTTAAAAAAAGATTTTGAATGTTGTTGGGTTTAGTTTAAAAATATAAATATGCCAACAAGATAAAAAACATTTAGCGCAAAAGCTGAAGATATTAAAATATAAGAGGCAAAGATATCATATTTATAAACAATCCTAGCTAAAATTAAGTTTAAAATTAAAAATCCAAGCAAAATAAAAGGTATTTGATATTGGTTTTTGTCAAAAGAAGCTATTATCTCATACCCCATACCAGATACAACAGAATCGTTAAAATCAATTTTATCTAACTTGCTTTTAACAAAATAAAAAACTCCTGCATTTGCTAAAATGCCCAGAAACAACATATTTAAAACAAAGGGGTTTCCAAAAAAATAAAATTTATTTAATTTTTTTGCTAGTCTTTTTAGCATTTTATATCTTTACCACTTCTCCCCAGCTATCATAATCGGATGAATGGGTAAAAAGAATAATTTGAAATTTATCTGACAAATCCATAAGAACTCTTTTTGTGTTTTCCCTTCTTTTTGCATCAAAAGAATGGAAAGGATCATCAAGCAAAACAAGAGACTTTTTACCCTTGTTTAAAATATCTAAAATTGCAAATCTGGCAACAAGATAAAACTGGTCAATAGTTCCTTGAGACAAATGTTCTTCTGGGACAACCATTCCCTGTTTTTCACTTGAGAAAACTTCAAATGAAAGGTCATCGTTTACTTTGACATTATCATATCTTCCGTCCGTTATCGCAAATATATATTTTTTCATATAATCCTCTATGCAAGCTTTTGATTTTGATATTATATTTGCCTGCGCGCTTTGCAAACTTTCTGATAATGCTTCAAGCATAAGGACTTTTTTTTGTAAGTTTTCCTTTTTTTCTTGCAGGAAAGCTATTTTTTCTTCAACCTCAACTAAATCCTCGTTGCTTGTATTATATTGGTTGGAAACAGCAGATACTCTGACAATCTCATCTTTTAATTTTTCAAGCTCATCTGACATTTTTTCCAGATCAATCTCAAGCAACCTTTGCTCCTGAGGAGTTGGAGCGTTTACTTTTTGCTCTTTTGATATTTTCTCCTCCAGTATTCCTATATTTTTTAAAAGCTCTCTTCTTTCTTCTTTTAGCTCTTTTGATGTTTGTCCCCGCAAGATGCCTTCTTGCTTGCTTTTTAACTTATCCAGTTCTTTGCAAAAATCATTGTAAGTTTCTATTTTTTTCATAAGCTCTTCTTCATTTTTTACCTCATTTTCAGAAAAAACAGCATTTATATGCCCAACTAAAAGATCAAGTTCCCTTTCTAATTTTTTTAGTTCGCTGTTTTGTTTTTGATCTTTTTTGCTTTTGCCTTTGTTTTTCCCCAAAAAAGCAAATGCCAAAAACAAAAACCCAAAAGCAATACCAGCATAAAAAATTTCATTAAACAAAAATCCTAAAGCCCCTCCCAAAATCAAAAAAGCAAAACCAAAAACAGCCAAAACAAAAGAAAATGTTTTTTTGTCCGATTTTTTTTCTTTTTTAGAAGCTTCTTGATGCTTTTTTAAATACTCAATTTTTGCATGCAAACCTTCTGCTTTTTTGAGCTTTTTGTAAAAATCTTTGAAATTAAACCCTTTCAATGGCTTCATCTTTTCCAGTTTTAAAATTATATATTCTATCTTTTTTTCAATGTCTTCAATTTTTTGTATGTCAGAATCAACTTTTTTGAAAGCTTCATTTAACTTATCAAGCTCATCAACAACCTCAAAATACTTTAGATTGTTTTCATATTGCCTGCTTTTTGCATCGTGTTCTTTTTTAAGTTTTGAATATTTTTCTCTTAAAGACCACAGGTAATTTGATTTTTTTGCTATGTCTTGTAAGTCTTGGATAATTTTTTCTTTTTTTGCTTTAAGTTCTGATATTTTTTCTTCAAGTTCCTTTAACTGTCCCGGAGTTTTGGAAGCCTGCTTTAATCCTTTTTGTAAATCTGTTAATATTCCATTTATCTTTTTGATAACCTTATCTGCGCTTACATTTTCAGATGATGAAGTTAAAATGCTTTGCAAAGCTTGAGATATTTCCCTTTTCCCTTGGGTTATTAAAGACAAAGCATCGTGTTTTACACAGGCTGTGCTTTCAAACAAAGGCAAAGATCTTAATGCTCCTATTTCAAAAAGATAGTCAGAAATTTCTTTGTAGGTGTTAATCTCCTCTTGGGTGGTTTTGTTTACAAGAAGCATTTCTTTTTTTTGAAAATTCTTTTCAAGGGAAATCTCATTTCCTTCATTTTCAATCTCCATTTTTATTTCATAAAGGTCATCAGAATTCCAAGATTTTAATGCTTCTATATCTTTGTTTGATTTTTTAGGATCATAAAAAAGCCCTGCTAAAATAGCAAGTAAAATCGTGGACTTTCCCTGTTCATTTGGCCCTTTTACTATCGTAATATCGGAAGGAAAATCAACAGAAAAATCTTTGAATTTTTTGAAGTTTTTTACTGATAAAGATTTTAAATACATCTTTTTATTTTATTACATTTTTCCCTTCAAGCTCTGCCACTCCTGCTTTTAGCGCATTTTTTAATATCTCTTTTTTTTGCTCGTCTTCAGCATCTTCAATCTTTTTTTGCATTATCCTTACAAACTGGCCAATAACCATATCTTCCGGATAATTATGCTCGTTTATATCATCCATTCTCAAAACAGAACTGTTTTTTACCCTTATGCTGAAAAATTTGTCTTTAAATTCGTTTTCTAAAGCCTCTTCTGAAACAATTAAGTTTTGGTCTGCCATTCCGGTTATATTAACAAACAAAATAAGGTTTGGATCTGCCTTTGCTTCTATCTCCTTGTAAAGGCTGTCAATTGAAGAAAAAGCGCTAAGATCCAAATTTAACTCCTCAACTCTTTTGTCGCTTATCTTTACTGTTTTTACCTCAACATCATCTAAAAAATCAACTTCTAAAACATACCCCTGCCCAATTCCCCCTTTGCCTTCCTGATAAGTTATTTCTGGAGATCCGCAATACCAAGCTTTTGTTTTGCCAAAAGAAAAATCCTGCGCCCCATGCCAATGGCCTAAAGCTATATAATCTGCCTGAGACTTTGATATTTCAGAAAGAGATATTGGCCAGTCATCTTCTGCTGATTTGCCTTCTATTTTTACAGAGCCGTGCGCCATAATAACTTTATACTTAAAATTAGAATTTTTAATATCAGTTTTCTCTAAAAATTCCAAAGGACTTTTTGAAGACTTGTTTGATGTGTTTGCTTGAGCATACAAAGCAAGGTTTAAGCTTTCATATTCTTTGCAAAAAACATTCGGATCATCAAAAACATAAACATTTTCAAGTCCATCAGCAAAATCCTCTCTTTTGTATATTGATTCAGCGCCAAGGCAATCGTGGGTTCCTGGCAAAACAGCAACAAATATGCCAAGATCGTTTAATTTTTTAAACTCTGATTTAACAAGGTTTACCGTATCATAAGAAGGAAAATTGGAGTCAAAAAGGTCCCCTGCTACCAAAAGCATATTTGCTTTTTTTAAGATAACGGTATCTATTATTTTTTTAAAAGAATCCAAAAGCGCCTGCCTTTGCTGGCCGGATTTATCTCCAAAAGAAGCAAATTTTGCTCCAAGATGTATGTCTGCTGTGTGAATAATTTTTAGCATATTTATATATTATTACATAAATAAAAAAGTGTAAAATAAAGCCCCGGATTATCCGGGGCGTCTGGAATTGATAATATTAAGGCAGTGTATTATGTCGTCATAAAACATTTGCCTTTGTTTTTTCGGCCTTCTTGCGACTCTTATGATATGAGCCGCTACTTTTCTTGTATCATCTGATACAAGCTCGGCCTTTTTGAAAATGCTTGCCAGTTCTTTTGCCTTTCCTTTTTTTACAAGGCAAAGTAATATTTTTACATCTGGTTTTTTTTGCACTTATCGTCCTCCTTTTGACAACAAAACAGCAGCCCCTAGGGGACTCGAACCCCTGTTACCGCCGTGAGAGGGCGGCGTCCTAGGCCACTAGACGAAGGGGCCAAAAACCTAATCAGTTTAGCATATTTTAATTTTTTTTCAACCATTTTTTACTTTGCCTGACTAAAAATTTGTCTGCGTTTCTTTTATCTTTTAAAATTTCTTTTATAGCCTTTTCAAGGCGAACTCCTTGAGATCCCTTAAATAAAATAAAGTCTCCTTTTTGGATTAAGTCATATATTTTTTCTGAAAGCTTCTCTGATGTTTCAAAATAAAATAAATTTTCTCCTTTTTCAAATCCATGTTTTTGAGCTTCATCAACAACAAATAGTGACTTTGTGCCAACAGCAATAATAACATCACAAAAAGAAGCGGCAAGTTTTGCGCAACTTCTGTGCGCTTCTTCTGAATACTTGCCAATTTCCAGCATATCTCCCAAAACAGCAACTTTTCTTTTTGCCGGAATTTTTTTGAAAGTTTCCAAAGAAGCAATCATAGAAGATGGAGACGCATTGTAGCTGTCGTCTAATATAAATGTGTCTTTTGCGCCAAAAATAAGGTTCATTCTGCCTTTTGGAGCCTTATAAGAAGATACTGCTTCTGAAGCCTCCACCAAATTCATTCCGTTCAATACGCCCAAAAAACAAGCACAAGCGGCCGCATACACATTTGGAATTCCAAACTCATTTATTCTTACAGGCACTATACTCCCTTTATATTCAACTTTAAAAGATGTTCCAGAAGGCACATTTACTTCATTTATTTGGGAAAATTTTATTTCAGGATCCAATATTTTAAAATCAGCAAAAGAAGAAAATCCATACATAAAAACTTTTGCTTTGGTTTTTTCTTTCATCTGCTCAACTAATGGAAAATCAGCATTTAAAACAACCTTCCCTTCTTTTTTTACCGCTTTTGGCAATTTTGTTTTCTCTCTTACAAGCTCAGATGGAGAAGAAAAATTTTCAAGATGCACAGGTATATCTCCCAAAGCGGTAACAACAGCTATATCAGGAACAGCAATTTCAAGCAAATAATCCATGTCGTTTGGCTTGTCCACGCCGTACTCTAAAACCAAAATTTTAGGATATCTTGTATAAATAAGCTTAAAAACAGAAAGCGCCAAATAAAAAAACCACAAAAAAATATTATTTTCTGCTTTTATGCCCAAAATAGCAACCGGAACGCCTATTTCGTTGTTATAGCTTTTTTGGCTTTTTCTTGCTTTTTGTTTTTTTGATAAAACTTCAAATACAGCATCTTTGGTACTTGTTTTGCCTACATTGCCGGTTATTGCTATAACTTTTGGCTTGTACCTTTTTATGGTCAAAATTGCAAGAAGTTTTAAGATTTTTTCCAATGCTTTTTTCATTTTTTTACATTACTGATAATCAGGCGGAACTTCATAATAATTAAGCAAAAACTTCATTATATTTTTAAACGGATCCAGCAAAGACTGAGAAGCAAACCTTACTCCTTTGGGTTTTTCCAGTTTTATTAAAACTGTAAATTTAGCATCATAAGCGGGAGCAAATCCGACAAAAGAATGGATTGTATCTTCCGAATATCCTTTTTTGCCATAATTTGGTATTTGTGCGGTACCGGTTTTTCCTGCTACAAAGTACCCGGGAATTTTAGCTTTATCAAATCCATTTTCTACAACAGAAACAAGCATTGTTTGCACCTTTTTTGCCGTATCTTCTGAAACAACCCTTCTTATCTTTTGAGGTTTTGTATACTCTTTTGATCCGTCAGCATGAAATATTTGGTCAACAACATGAGGTCTCATAAGAACCCCTCCGTTTGCTATTGCTGATATTGCAGATACTATCTGAATAGGAGTAACTGCTATACCCTGCCCAAAAGAAGCAGTAGCAAAATTAATATCCCTTTTGGAATATAAATTTTTTATATTACCTTTTGCTTCGGCAGGCAAATCTATATTGGTTTTTTCTCCAAATCCAAAATTTTTAACGTAATCCAAATAAACATCTTTGTCTATCTTACTGACAACAAAGACCGTCCCTGTATTTAAAGACTCTTCCAATACTTCGGTCATATTTTTTTCTCCTCTTGCTTTGCCGTCATAATTTCGTATTGTATATCCAGAAAGAGAGACATAGCCTTTATCTTCATAAACAGTTTTTGGAGTTACCGCTCCAACATCTATGCCTATTGCCATGGTTATTGGCTTAAATATTGACCCTGGCTCATACTGTGAAGAAACAGCCTTATTTTGAAAAACAGAGATATCTTTTTGTTCATAATATTTATTAGGATCAAAATTTGGATAGTTTGCCATTCCTAAAATCCTGCCTGTTTTCGGATCCATAACGATAACAGAACCAGACTCTGCCTCCCATTTTTCCACGGCCGCTTTAAGCTCATCTTCTATTTTGAACTGAACATTTGGATCTAAAGATAAAAATACATAACTTCCGTTTATAGCAGAGTACTTCTTCACCTCTTTGCTTGCCAAGGCAAATTTAAAAGTGTCTTTTTCTCCTGAAAAAAATCCGGGCTTTCCGGAAAGTTCTTTGTTAAAATATTCCTCTATGCCGTATTGCCCAACCCCGTTATCATTTTTTTTACTTAAAAAACCAGAAACATGAGAAGCCAAACTACCCTGCGGATATACCCTTGTTACCGTTTCTTTAAATCCTAAACCTTTTAGATTTAAAGCGTCCAGTTTTAACTTGTCCTCTTCAGATACTTTTGATTTTACTGGTTCATAAGGATCATCTTTTTTTGAAATTCTTTTTAAAATAACATCATAATCAACTTCCAAGAGCTCCGAAACCAACCTTGCAAACTCCTCTTTGTTTTCTATTTCTTTTGGAATGGCAAAAACTTCATATTCTTTTCCGTTTGTTGCCAACTCAAAAGATTTGTTGAACCTATCAACCAAAAATATTTTCCCTCTTTCTGGCTCAACAGAAGAAGAAAGCTGTCTTTGGCTGTCTGCTTTTTTTGCAAATTTTTCATAATACAAAATCTGCAGTAAAAAAAACTTCATCAAAACAGCAACAAATAAAAAAACAACAAATAAGAAAATTACTGTTACCCTAAAATTTTCATCTTTTTTTTTAAAAAGTCTTTGAAAAAAGGCAACCATAAAACTTTAACTTTACCTGTTTATCGCAACCTCTTCAGAAGCTATGTTAAGATAAGAAACTTCTGAAACATTTGTCATGCCAAGTGAAATTGCCTTTTCTCTTAAATTTTGTGCGGCCTGCAATCTTACTACTTCAATTTCTAATTTTTCATTTTCCTTTTCTAACTGAGAAATTAGATTTATTTTTTGCAATCTTTCATTTTTTAAATCAGCAAATTTTAAAGCTTCAAAAGAAAAAAACACAAAAACAAAAACAATAAAAGTAAGACATACTGATATCCCTGTTTTTATCTTTTCTGTTTTTGGTTTTTTTTGTGTTTTTTTCATAAAACTATATTTTTTCTGCTACCCTAAGCTTTGCTGACCTTGATCTTGGATTTTTTATTATCTCTTCTTTTGAAGGCGTAATTGGCTTTTTGGTTAAAATTTTAAACACATCTTTTTTTTCTTTTAAAAACCTCTTTACTATCCTATCCTCCAAAGAATGAAATGATATTACAGCAAGCTTTCCTTTCTTTTTTAAAACATCAACCACCTGAGGCAAAAATCTTTCTAGCTCCCCAAGCTCATCATTTACAAATATCCTTAAAGCTTGGAAAGTTTTTGTTGCGGGATGTATTTTATATCTTTTTTTTGAAAATGCGCTTTTTATGATTTCTGCCAGTTCCAAAGATGTTTCTATCTTTTTTTCTTTTCTTTTTTGGACTATCTTTTTTGCTATTTTTCTTGAATTTTTCTCCTCTCCGTATTTGTAAATAATATCTGCAAGCTCTTTTTCTGGCATGCTGTTTATGACATCATAAGCAGAAAGCTCATCTTTGTTTGCGTCATATCTCATTATTAAAGGTTCGTCTTTTTGAAATGAAAATCCCCTTTTTGACTTTTCAATGTGAAAGCTTGAATATCCCAGATCAAGCAAAATTCCAGAAATGTTTCCGAAGTCTTGCTTGTCTATGATATTTTTCAGATCAGCATAGCTTGCGCAAACTATTTTTATGTTTTTTCTTTTTGCTTTTTTTTGCAGGCTTTTTGTTGCTTCTTTATCTTTGTCTATTGCTATAATTTTTCCGCTTGGCTTTATTTTCTCCCAGATTGCCAAAGTGTGCCCGCCTCCGTTTGCTGTCCCGTCAACAAAAATATCTCCTTTTTTAGGGCTTAAAATTTCAATGATTTCATTTAAAAGAACAGGCTTGTGGATCATATTCCCAGATCGCTCATTCTTTCTGCAATTTGCGTGCTTTGCCTTTCTGTTTTTTGTTTGTATCTTTCCCATGTCTTTTCATCCCAAAGCTCTAATTTGTTGTAAAGCCCTACAAAAACAGCTGTTTTTTTAATATTGGCAAATTTTTTAAGTCTTGTTGGCAAAATAATCCTACCTTGACCGTCCAATTTAACATCAGAAGCTTCTCCAAACATATGCCTTGCAAAAGCCCTTGAGTCTGCTTTGGAAACAGGAAGCTTGGAAATTTCAGATGCCCACTTTTTCCATTCTGCCATCGGAAGCACAAACAAGCAGTTATCCAATCCTTTTGTAACAACAGCACCGCTTTTTAAAGAGCTCCTGAATTTTGAAGGCACCGCTATTCTGCCTTTTTCATCTATTGAATGTTTATATTCTCCAACAAACATATAAAACTTGCCCTCATGCAGGCAAACAGAGCTAAGCTGTATTGAGAGGAAGTTTGATACATTTAATCTTATTAAGAACTTAGCTCTATTTGCCGCCAAGTTAAATGACCTTTGGGTTTGAAAATGGAAAAAAGTATATTCCCCACTTTTCCCCACTTTCAACCACTATTGTTAATTATAAACCCACAAACCACCAAAGTCAAACACTTATCCACCAAAGTTATACACAACAAAAAACCCGAGCTGAAAATTCAGCTCGGGTAAAATATTTACTTCATAGAGCAGGCCGGATGATGTTTTTTTTCTGGAAATGATTTTACATGCCTGTACACTCCTGTATACTTTGTTGGAGCTATAAAAAACCCTGATCCATCTTCCATATGAAAAATGAAAGTTTGATCAAGATGAGGCATTTTCCCCGTTTGCGTTGCAAACAATCTCAGCTTGTTACCATCTTTTTCAGAGTTTATCTCTGTTTTTGATGGAATTATTTTTTGGGACAACTCTTCGCGTAGTATAAAAATCCTAAGCAATGGTGTTATATTTTTATCTACCAGCATTGTGGCTTTTACTATGGGAATATCAACAATTGGATTTTTTACGAGAGTACCCATAACAAAGTACCCCTTGTCCGTAACAAAAAACCTGCATTGCCTAAATTCTTTTATGGCAGAATGGATAGCGCATCCATAAGATGCTATATCTTCAATAAAAAACCACTCTGAGGAAAAATTTCTTCTTTTCAAATCTAAAGCTATTTTCACTTCTTTTATCACAACACCAAGATCTTTGCAAAAGCTAACAACAGATGACATTTTAAAACCCTCCTTTTGTGTGGCTTGCTGATGTAAAAGAACTATTTATGAAAATACCATTAAATGCTACTATGGTCAAGCTGTTTTAACCTGTTAACTTTCCATATATTTTTTTAAAAATTGTCCTGTATGGCTTTTTTTTGATTTTTTTATTTGATCTGGCGTGCCTTGGGCCACTATCTTTCCTCCTGCTTCTCCGCCTTCGGGACCCAAATCAATTATCCAGTCAGATGCCGCTATAACATCCATATTGTGCTCTATTACCAAAACAGTATTTCCCTTGTTTACCAGTTTTCTTAATACAGAAAGCAGTTTTGCAACATCATCAAAGTGAAGCCCAGTTGTTGGCTCATCTAAAATATAAAGAGTTCTGCCAGTGTCTTTTCTTGAAAGCTCGTCTGCCAGCTTTATTCTTTGCGCTTCTCCTCCAGACAAAGTAGTCGCTCCCTGCCCAAGCTTAATATATCCTATCCCAACTTCCTTTAATACTCCAAGTATATTTTTTATTTTTGGTATATTTTTGAAAAATTCGTATGCTTCATCTACGCTCATATCCAAAACTTGAGCTATATTTTTTCCGTTGTAGGTTATCTCAAGAACTTCTTTGTTATACCTTGTGCCATGGCATTCCTCGCATTCAACATAAACATCCGGCAAAAAATGCATTTCTATTTTTTTAATGCCCTGACCCTCACAGCTTTCACATCTTCCACCTTTTACATTAAAACTAAACCTTCCAACTTTATAGCCTCTTATTTGAGCCTCTTGGGTTTTTGCAAATATGTCTCTTATATGAGAAAAAACACCAGTATAGGTTGCCGGATTTGATCTTGGCGTTCTGCCAATTGGCGACTGGTCAATATGAATAACTTTGTTTAAATTTTCCGCTCCCAAAATTTCTTTGTGTTTTCCGGGAGTTTGCTTTGAATTGTAAAATCTTTGAGCAAGCGCCTTTGCCAAAATGTCATCAACAAAAGTGCTTTTTCCTGATCCAGAAACTCCGGTTATACAAACAAATTTTGAAAGTGGAATTTTAACGTTTATGTTTTTTAAATTGTTTTCTGAAGCTCCTTTAACCTCAAGATATTTTTGTTCTTTTTTTTCTGTGTTTTCTTTGAGATTCAAACTTTCCTGATAAGCTCTTTTTTTCTTTGAAAGGTAAAGCCCAGTTATTGTTTTTGACTTTTTAAGCTCTTGTGGGGTTCCTTCAAACACGATCTTCCCTCCTTTTGCTCCAGCTTCAGGACCTATTTCTATTATCCAGTCAGCGGCAAGCATCGTCTCCTCATCATGCTCTACCACTATCACTGTGTTGTTTAAATCCCTTAAATCCTTTAATGTTTTTATCAGCTTTGCATTATCTCTTGAATGAAGTCCAATAGAAGGTTCGTCCAAAATATACAAAACACCAACCAAACGAGATCCTATCTGGGTTGCCAGCCGTATCCTTTGCGCCTCTCCCCCAGAAAGCGTTTCTGACTCCCTGTCCAAAGAAAGATACCCCAATCCAACATCTATCAGAAAAGAAAGCCTTGATTGTATCTCTTTTATTATCAGACTTGCTATTTTCTCTTGGGTCTTGTTAAGCTTTGCTTCCTTGAAAAACTTTTGCGCATCTAAAATGGAAAGCGCTGTCACCTCCGCTATGTTTTTTTTGCAAAACAAAACAGATAAAACCTCTTCTTTTAGCCTCCTTCCTTTGCAGGCAGGACACTTTTTTACTACCATATATTTTTCAATTTCTGATCTTATCCATTCAGAATCTGTTTCTTTCCATTTTCTTTCTAGATTTGTTATTACTCCCTCAAATTGGCTTTTTGGATCACCATAAAGTATTATTTGCAAAATTTCTTTTGGGAGATTTTTTACCTTGACATTCAAAGAAAATCCTAAATGATGCGAAAGGTCTTCCAAAGCAAGCCAGTTCCAATTTGATCTTGATGCTTGCGCCCACGGCTTTATTGCGCCTTCTGCTAAAGTTAAATTTTCGTTTGGTATTACAAGAGAGGGATCAACTTCCAACTTTTTTCCTATCCCAGTACAAGATGAGCAAGCGCCATGCGGGCTATTAAAAGAAAAGCTTCTTGGCTCTATCTCTGATATTGATATTTGACATTCAGCGCAAGCAAACTTTTCAGAAAAAACTTCATCTTCTTTTTCATTTTTTGAAATTATTAAGGTTCCTTCTCCTATTTTTAATGCAGTTTCAACAGAATCTGCCAACCTTGCTCTGTCCATATCCTTTTCAATAATCATTCTGTCCACCACTACCTCTATGTTGTGTTTTTTGTATCTGTCTAAATTTAAAGACAAAGCATCTTGGGTATTGTAAACTTCTCCGTCAATTCTTACTCTTAGATATCCAGAGTTTGCTATTGTGTTTATAACATTTGTATGCTCCCCTTTTTTGTCTTTTATTGTTGGAGCCAAAATTTGTATGCTTGTTCCTTTTTTGAATTTTAAAATACTATCCACAATCTGGCTGACACTTTGGCTGGATATTGGCTTTTTGCATCTTGGACAATGTGGAGTTCCAACTCTTGCAAACAAAAGCCTAAGGTAGTCGTATATTTCGGTTATTGTCCCTACAGTTGATCTTGGATTGGAAGAAACGCTTTTTTGGTCTATTGATATTGCAGGAGACAATCCTTCTATTGAATCAACATCGGGTTTTCCCATAACCCCCAAAAATTGCCTGGCATAAGAAGACAAAGACTCTACATACCTTCTTTGTCCCTCTGCGTAAATAGTGTCAAACGCCAAAGAAGATTTTCCAGATCCAGAAAGCCCAGTAATAACAACAAGCTTATTCCTTGGTATCTCCAAAGATATGTTTTTTAAATTGTGCATCTTTGCACCTTTTATAACTATCTTGTCATTTTTTAGATTTGCTTTTTTCATATAACAAAAAATTATACACCAAAAACAGCTTATTTTCAATGATTGATATAAAATGCTTATTATGTATAATATAAATGTTTATTAAACCAAATATATGAAAACTCACAAACAAAAAAGGCCATGGGGATATTTTGAACAATTTACTCAAGAAGAAAACTGCACTGTAAAAATAATAAACATAAATCCAAACTCAAAACTAAGCTTGCAGTATCACAACTTCAGAGACGAGTTTTGGAGAGTTCTAGACGGAGAAGTTATCTTTACTTTGAATGATAAAAAAATAGAAGCAAAAGCTGGAGACGAGCTTTTTGTCCCTAAAAAAGCAATTCATTGCATAAAAGCGAAGCAAAATCCCGCAAGAATTTTAGAAATAGCCTTCGGGCATTTTGATGAAAACGACATAGTCAGACTGCAAGATGACTATGGAAGAGTTAATAATTAACAAAATAACAAAAAAAATGAATTCAAATTTAATAAGCACAGAAGAACTTTACAAAAAAATACAACAAAAAGAAGACATAAAAATAATAGATGTAAGGACAGAAGAAGAATATCAACAAGGACACATAAAAGAAAGTATAAATATACCTTTGGATATAATTGAAAGCGAAATAGAAAAACAAGTTCCAGACAAAAACGCGCAAATATACCTTATTTGCAGAAGCGGAGGAAGAAGCGCAATGGCACAAGAGCTTCTTTTTGGGAAAAAATACCAAAATGCAAAAAATGTTTCTGGAGGTATGCTAGAGTGGCAGGAAAAAGGCTTTCCTGTAGAATAAAATATTAATCCAACTTAGGAAAATATTTATAAGCTCCCCACGAGACTATAACAGCCACCCAATAAATAGTGTGTTCCAAAAGCTCTTCTCTTTCACCAAAAATTTGATCACCCACCATAAAAAAAGAAAAAATAAACAAGCTAAAAAATATTCCCCAAAAAAAGAAATTCTCGGATTTTTTTTGATTTTTAAAATATGATAAAAAAGCAAAAAACATAAACAAAAAAGCTACAATCTCCAAAGCTACAACAAACCAGTAAAACGCCCCAACCACAACTATATTGCTTATTCCTATTGACTCAAAAAGCTCAACAAACTCATCAAAAAAATCTTTTCCTACCCATAAAAATTTCTGGGTTATAAATTTATCCAAAACGCTAAAAAACCAAAACAAAAGCCAAAAGACAACTGTTCCAAGCTGAATTATCTTTCCTTTGTTTAACATAATGCTTTTCATAAAAAATATAAATTAATTAGCATACTTAAATTATAACATACATTACCATTATATTAAAAACAAAAAGCGGCTAAGTTTTAGCCGCTTTCATCAAATACTTCATCTATAAATTCATTCACATCATTTTTTAGCTTTTCTTTATCTATGCTTTCTGATGTGTTGTTTCCTTCCTCTTTTTTATCTTTCACAACATACTTTTCTTCAAAATTATCTGATACTTCTTTTACATCTAATTTTACTTTTCTTCTGAATTTTTCAAGTGATCTGTCCAAAGAATCTGAAAGGACATCTCCTAACCTATCCATAAAATACACATAAAGATAATATCTCACTACAGGTTCAGAAGAAAAATAATCGGTTGAAGTAGGAACAAAAGAAGACTGGACTTCAAAATCAAAAAGCTTTTTGTCTTTGGTAAACGTCATAACCACAATATGCTCTTTGTAACTTCCATTAACCCTTCTGTAAAACCCAGAATCAAATTTTGACACTTCGTTTGTAGAAAAAGACCAGCCTTTTGCTGTTAAATCTTTTGTGCTTTTTATTTTAAGAGGCCTGCCAAGCATTTTCTCAGCATCTTCTTCTGTTATTTTGCCAATTCCTTTACTTGCCCAGGCCACAAATTTATCTTTGTATCTTTCCCAAGATTTTTCATCAGAAAAAACAACTCCTGTTTTTGTAATAGAATATGATACGCAAGAAAGCAAAAACAAAAAAATAATTGTCAAAAAGCAGAAGCGAACCATAACAAACCACCTCTTTGGTTCAATATTATTTTAGGTTATAGCACAACAAAAAATATTAGTAAATAACCAAAAAGCGCTTGGACACATTTGTATCCAAGCGCAAAATATTCATTGGTTGCTTGCAACAAGCGGAGGCACTGGAGAGAAACTCTCATACCAGACGCCAGTAATTTCCATAACTTCCTGCAAGTTCTTTTTTGTTCCTAAAAGGACATAAACCTGTCCTGTTTTGTAAAAAAATCTTTGGATGTCGCTTGAGAAAAACAAAGCTTCAACCCGCTCTTTTTCTTCTTCTTCAACACACTCTAAAAGATCGTAGAGCGTGGCGCCGCGACCAGAAAAATAGAAACTTAGCATATCTTCAAGGATAGCCTTTTTTAAGCTCTCCCTGTTCATCTTTTTGGTATCAAAAAGAACCCTTTGTTTTGTATGCTGGTTTTTCACCTTTTTTGTCCTCCTTTTGGATTGTTTATGTTCAGATTGCTATTATAATTTAGCACAAAAAAGCTAAAAGTCAAAATTATCTTGCAAACTTCTCTGGAGATTTGTTTGTGTTTTTGAGTATAAAAGTTTCTATTTTATTTTCATCAAACTCATCTAATTTCATTATCTTACCCCAAGAAACGACTGCTATTTTAGAATCATTTTTTTGCCTTGGAGAAAGCACCACCCTTTGAGGATATTTTTTTGCTAATTTCTCTAATTTTTCTTTTGTGCTTTTGTCTATGTCTTTGTAAGATATCCATATCCCGCCATGCTCAAGACTGTGAACAACAAGCTCATCTTCAAGCTCTTTTTGGTACACTCCCCAGTCTGCAGAGTTTCCATAATGCCAACCAGACGTTGGCGGATTCGTGTTGTAAGGAGGATGCTTTGCTCCATAAGCTATATGGTTTGCTCCTTGAATTGGCACATTTTCCCAAAACTCATTTTCCTGCTTTTTCTCAAAAGTTGTGTCGCTTTGGCTTGTGTCTTTTTGGGTAAAAGCAAACCAAAAAGCGACTATTAAGATAACCGCTACCAAAAACCATAAAAAACCTATATTGTTTTTTTCTGTTGTCATAGTTTTAAATTAAAAATTAATTTAATTAAATATCCTTTTTTCGTTTTGCTTGAACTCCACAAAAAGCTGTCTTGCAGACCAAAGATATAAAATACCAACAACAAAAAATATAAGCCTGTTTGAAGAAATAAGCATTCCTATATTATTTGCTAAAATACCAGCTATACCTAAATTTATTCCGGAAACAACACTGACAAAAAAAGCAAAATTAGTCTTTGCGTCTTTTTTCCCAAATATCTTTTTATGGTTTGCGTTCCATCTGTAAAGCAAATATAAAGCGGCAATACCAGAAATAACCCAAGAAAGGTTTAAAATTGAACTTACAAACATCCCACTACCAAAAAACAAAATAATCGGCTTTCCTCCAAAAAACAAAGCCAACGCCGCCAAAACTAACCTTGCTTCAGACCAAAAAAACGCATATTTGTCCAAATTCTTTTTTGTTGTATATTTTTTTAAGTTCATATTTTTAATTGTTATTTATAATCTCTATTTTTGCCTCATCTCTTAATGAACTTACAAAAGCATTTATTTTATCTCTCCTTTTTTGGTTAAGCAATTGATTTTTTATTTGATCTTTTACATCTTCGTATGAAGGAGGATTCTGTTGTGAGCCAAAAAAATCATCATAAAAACTTTTTATCTCCTCTTCTGTCAAAGACGCATTTTCAGACTCAAGATCTATATTGTCAGATATATACTTTTGAACAAGCATTCTATTTTTTATTCCCGTCCTTAGCTCTTTTTCAGTCAATCCTTCTTTTAAAAGCTGGTTTTTAAACTCTGCTTTGCCTCCAAGCTGAGCTATTATACTTTCAATCTCAGAGCTAACATCATCATCAGAAACAACATAACCGTTCTCCCTTGCCTTTTGCACCAATAACTTGTCGTTTATAAGGGAATCAAGCGCCTGAGCTTTTATATCATCTTCTGAAAAATCAGCTCCTGCTCCTTGAAGCTGAACTTTAAACAAATTAATCCTTTGGTCTAAGTCTTTTTTTGTTATCGCCTCATTGTTAACTTTTGCAACTAAATGTCCTTTTTTGAACTTATCAAAAAAACCAGCATTATCAGCATAATAAACAAAAGCCAAAATAACAATAATAAACAGAACTAATTTTATAATGTTACCGCTTTTTTTAGTTTGTTTTGTTTTTTCTGATAAAGTTTTGTCATCTTCGTTTTTGCTTATAACTTCACTTAAGATGTCATCTTTATCAAAATCGTCTTGTTGTAAATTCATCTTTATTTTTTAATGATTAATTCCTTTTATATTAACAAAAAAAATAACAAATTAAAAGGCTAAAGAATGATATATATTTTAAACAATTGATTTTAGTTATCCACAAAAAATTTTGAATTGCAAAAATTTTTTTGATAAAATGTTTTCTTAAATTGCTAAAAACAACTAAATGAATTATAGCACAAAAAATTGGATAATAGGCATACTGGCAGGAGGCTGGATAGCATCAACTATTCTTGGACTTTTGCACTCAAAAAATCTTTTAAACGAAAACATTCATCCTCTGCTCCATACAACAAGAGACTGGTTTTTTTATATTGTTGTTATGTTGCCAATAGCATACTCTCTTGCAAAATCACTCCCATCATCAAAAGATAAATAATATTTTTTGTGTCAACCTCTCACAAGCAACTTATATCTTTTTTCATACCAAAAATTAAAAGCTTTTAAACTTTGGTATGCTTTTTTAAATTAAACTTCAAAAACCCCCTACTTGGGGGTTTTTGAAGTTTGGCTTTGCTTTTTATTTTGTGGTAAACGACCCTTCTTGAGATTTTGCTGTGTTTCCTGAAGTATCGGTTGACTCAACTAAAAAGTAATAAGTAGTTGATGCTGTAAGTCCTGTCAAATTTATGGTATGTGAGTTTACCAAAGCGGTGTCTTCAATAAAACTTGTTGCGCTTACTGCCAAAACTGGAGTTGAAGTTGAATAATAAACCTTGCTTGTTGAAGCTTCGTTTGTTTCCCACTTAATATCTACCGATGTGTCTTTTGTACTTGTGGCAACAATGTTTGAAATTAAAGGAGATACTGTATCTATTGTGTTATCATAGTCATCTTCGTGCTCTTTTTTATCATCATTGTCATCATCGTCATCATGCTTTTTGTCGTGATCTTTTTTATCTTCTTTGTCGTCATCTTTGTCTTCATCTTCTTCATCATCATCGTAAACTATACCAAAACAAGCGCCAATTTCATCACCGTGCCTTAAATGCCCTCTTAAAGCATGCAATGAAACACGGATTGTTTTTTTATCCTTATGACACAAAAGTATTTTTCCTACATTTTTAAAATTTCTTTTGTAAAATTCATCGTCATCATCATTTGCATGTTCTTTTATCTTTCTTTTTTTCTCTTTTAGCTCTTTTATCTTGTGCTTTTTCCTCTCATAATTTGGAACGCTTTTTAAAGATTTAAATTCTCCTTTTTTTGGATACCACTTAAATTCTTTATCATTCACACAAAAAACTTTCTTGAAAAAATCTGGATCTTCAGCAAGAGCTTCTTCTGCTGTCATATTTATCCAGCTCATAGTTCCTGTATCCTCGCCTTCAACAGAAACGCCAAATACTCTTGGATCGTCCGCTTCACAGTTTCTGAAAAGTCCGGATGTGGGAAAAGAATCAACAACTTCTTGAGGAACAAGCTTTACATTGAAAAACCCTCCCAAATGCCCGTAAAAATTAAATATTTCTTCGTTAAGAAACAAGCGCTTGTATCCGTCGTTGTTTATAATATAAACATCAGGATCATCGGAAAATATAGCGCTTATAAGATTGCCTTCTTTAAGGCCAAAATCAGACGGCTTTGCCGCTTGCAAATTCCCCGCCACACCAAAAAAAGCAAAGGAAGCAAACGCAAACACAAAAATAAAATTTCGCAATTTTTTCATGTTTTTGCTTTAATTATTAATTAAAGAGCAAGTCCAATAGCCTCGCTCATTATAAGAAGACCGAAAAACAAAGATAATGTTACATAAATATATTTTTCAATAATACACTTATTTTTAAATTTAACCAAAAGGTATTTATAAAAATACCAAGCTTATGCCATTATTTGTATAGAAAAAATGAGAAAAATATACAAACACACTCATAAAATACTAAATCTTTGCAATACTTGTACAAAAAACAAATAAAAAATGCTATATTTTCTATATCTCTGATTAAAATTTTGTTGCTATCTCTCCAATCATAAACAATAAACAAACATACACTCAACAGGAGAACTGTATCTTGAAACTCTTTATGTCAAAAAAAATCAAACTAACTTAAACAAACAACTCTTGCCTAGGCTGTAAAATTAGCGACCCGAACGATCCTGCTTTTGGAAAAGATGCAAATATAAAAATAGGCTTTGTCAGCCTTTATAAAACCCAAAACTAACTAAAACAAAACCCAATCTGTTATATAACACGATGCTACGCACAAAATTTAATTAATATATACTCTCTTATTCAGCTTAGCACTTGAAAGACATTCCACATCATTTGATAATTTTACTGTCATATTGATATTTTTTACTAAAACAAATTTTCTACCTCAATAACATCACAAACTAAATTTTATTGAACATATTTAACTCTACCCTCATGATAACTGCAATTTTTACATTTTGGATTATGCCCCGGATATTTTCCATTTAATAATTTCACTATATCTTTAAGTTTTCTTTCAATATTTATTTTAGATATATCAACCAAATCAATATGACCGACAAATTCTACTTTTATATTAGGATTTGTTTTGTCTTTTGGAAAATAATGAAGCAAGTAAGCCCTACTGGACACTTTATATCCATGACACTTAAACATGTATCCGTATGCCGCCAGCTGATCACGATAATATTTTTGCTTATCTTCTGCCGGAGCGTTACCAGATGATTTATAGTCTGCAGGAATTAAAGTTTCTCCGTCAGGTTCAAGCAAAACATCATCAATCTTGCCGGCAAGCACATATCCAACTTTTTTGTTTATAACTTTAAGAGAATTTATTTTCTCTCTCCACTCCTCAAGCTTTACAATGTCTGTAAATGGCATTATTCCCTCTTTTTCAAGCTCCTTAACTTCTGGCGGAAATGTATTCTTTTTTCTGTATTTGTCATATCTGTGCTTTAGTATGGAGTCCATAGCAGAATTTAAAAGCAACGGTAATGTTCCTTGCTTTTTATAGTTATTATCAACCCAAAAGCAGGATTTGCATTCTGTATACCCATATAATCCACTTGGGCTTAATTTCCATAATCCTTCTTTTGTTTTCATAACTTCTAATCATTTATTTTAATTTTATATTTTTTAGCTTCATTTTGGCACAAAACAATCCTTTAAGAATCCATTTGACTTTAAAGAATTAATTTTGTTATACTAAGAATGTCTTTCAGTTTTAGCCATAAACTGAAAGGGTTTTACATCCAAGGGCAGCCTTCCGCGAGGAGGGTTGCTTTTCGTTTATGGCGAATTTTCTCCTTTGTTTCTCCCTGCTCTGTGTTGTAGTTCACGACCCCAAATATCTTCTGAAATTTTCAATACATCAATATATCCATCTCCTCCTGTTCTTAATTCTTCTGATATGTTATTTTTTGAAGAATAAATATATATATTTTTTCCATTATTTCTCAAATAAGTTACCAGCGCAAGAAAATCCGAATCCCCTGAAAACAATACTGCTATATCATATTTATTTTTATAGTGAAGAGCGTCAATGGTCATCTCTACATCCATGTTTCCTTTCTCTTCTATAATATCCCCCTTATCAGAACGCACAGTAATTCGCTTCAATTCTTTTTTGCGAACAACAACCCCAAGACCTTTGCGAAGGTATGTAAAAAACTTGTGTTTTCCATCTAATGAATAATCTCTTGTTCCTTCTGCAGGATACGCCGTATAGTAGAATATTTTTATGCTTTTTGCATTATGTTGTTGTTTTAAAAAACTTTTTAATTTTTCAAAATCAAAAAACCTGCCTTTTGATTTTTGTGCACTCCAAAGATTTGATGCATCAATGAAAACATATACATTATTTTGATTTTTTAGATTATTTTTCATTTTGCTTTATAATACTTTTTAAATTCCAAAATGCACTACCGCCTTTTTCAATTAAAACATTAACAAGATCAATGACCCGCAGCTTATACGAGCTACTTTTATTATAAATTATTTCCAAAGCCGATTTGTACTCTTCTTCGTGAATAGGAATCCTTGATTTATAATCTATTAATTTATTATTTTCATCAAGTAAATAAGCCTTAATAATTTTTAATGTCTCTTCTGGAGCGATATCAGCTAAAACAGGCAACCTTCTTATAAATCCATAATCCCAATCAAATCTTCCCTTTGATTTTTCAAGAGTTTTAATTAACTTAACAGCTAAAATTTCATCTTTTATAATTTCTTTTTCTGGATTTATCCAAAAACCAAACCCGCTAAAAATCTCCGGATCTTTAATTTTCTTATTGCCAAGAACCCAATCCCAAAACCTAACGAACTTCTCTTTATCTATATCATTTTTCTCTAGCCACTCATCGCTCACTTGATCTTTTGTTAAAACACTCCTACCTATAAACGATATAAACTCATGATATCTTGTTTTATTATTAGGATTTTCAGTTTCCCAAAACTTCTTTAACAAATCATCTTTAAATCCTCCCCCTACATCCACATCTAATCCAAAATGGATAAAAGCAAGCGCAAGGTGGATAGCCAATGCCTCATCTATGTTTTTCCAATGTTTTTGTCCATTGGTATACTGTGTATCCTTAAGGTCAATCCACTTCTCATACAATTTCCGAATATGCGCGTCTTCAAACATCTCTTT
This sequence comes from Candidatus Azambacteria bacterium, assembly GCA_027048495.1. GTDB lineage: Bacteria > Patescibacteriota > Minisyncoccia > GWC2-36-17 > M10-OD1-4 > JALTWS01. Next base: position 9,667 of record JALTWS010000029.1, on the reverse strand, counting down.
ATACAAACTTTGCGATAAATACCCTTCTGCTCCTGCAAGCGCTAAATCAGCGCTACTACTTTCAAACACAAAAGAAATTAATTTATCTTTTGTCCAACTTGCATCTCGAAAATAAAATGTGGGTAAATGATGTCCGTGCATAAACATCATCGCCCTTGTATTTTCAGTGCTTAATATTTCTTCATATAAACTTTTTACATCATCTTTAATTTTAACCTTTTCACCTTTCAATTCTTTTCCATCCTGATAAACAAACATCAAAAATGCTTGAAAAGCTCTTCCCTTCACACTATTTATTGCAATTGAATAAGGGTCACTTATTACCATATTCCCCCCACCACCATCTGAAATTTTTGACTTGGCCGTCTCGGACACTTCATCACTTGGTTTTGGATCTTCGTAGTTAAGTAAAACCTCTAAAATGTGCAGAAAATCGTCCCGATATTTTCCAAAATCACCAATTACAATTTCCTTATTCTCTTCACTTAGCAACCCCTGCAAAACATCAGCCGTTGCACGATAAACAGATTCCCAATTTGCTAGCCATGTATCATAAAATCCTTCTTCTCTTTTACCCCCTTTTAAACCTGCATCTACAAGATTTTTCAGCAAACTTACGAGCCCTTGCCAATCATCACTACCAACCCTCTTGCCTTTTTTAAGCGCCTCTTGTACGCCACGTAAAAATGCATAAGTATAATGCGCATCTATTTTATCTTTATCAAAAAATTTTTCTGCATTTTTTATAAATTTCTCAAATCTATTAAAAACACCATTTTCAATTAAATTGCCAACACCTTCAGCATTTTGTGGTCTATGAAAATCTTGATTTTCATTTTGTTCATTTAGCTTCTTTGGCGTCCATTCACCCTGCAAAAGCTCTATAATCTCATCAATGGTCTTTTTATCAAATTCTTCTTGAGGAACAGGTGATTGCGAAACTACAAAACCTGCCTCACCCACTTTAATTGAAGTGCTCGGCTCAGTTTCAATCTCATCGCAATTTACTCCAAAAACTTCCATTGCTTTCTCTTTTTCACCAATCAAACAAAAAATTCTAGCGCCGGAATGTTTTCTGTATTCTTGCTGTTCTTCAGTTTTTCCTTCACACTCAAGTATAAATAGCTCCTCAGCTCTTTTCTTGTATCGCTTTTGATCTTCTGAAGATAACACAAAAAAACATTTTTTCAGTAACCTCTCATATTCAGCCCCACCTTTTACTTCAAAATTTATTTTTTCATTTTCATCATCAAACAATCTAAACAAAGATTTTTTGATTTCATCTTTAAACACCTCCGGACACAAACTCAATACAAATAAGCGCAATTGCCAAGTCATGCGTGTATCAGGCAATATTGCTTTCTCATCATCAAAGCCCCCAATATAGTCATCAAAAATCTTTTTTACACCACCCTTATCATCTTTATCACACTCCTTTTTAATTAAATCTTTTAGAACCTTAGCGGTAAACAACATCAAATCTTTCACGCTATCCTTATAGCTTCTATGCTCTGTTTCTGTATATTCATCCTTAAAAAAGTCTACATCCCACAAATAAAATATATCCTCTTTTGCAAAGACCGAATCTTTGGCATCTTCTCCCAAATTCGCGATTTCTCTTATGACACTGGTTAACAATCCCAGCACTTTCTCTCCACGCTTACCTTCTATTTTCTCCAAATATTCAAATACTTTTGTGTACGAGAAATCTCTTATATAAAAAGGATTTTTATCAAAAGTATCTTTGCTTAATTCGTCACCGCTTCTCACGGTCAAAACAACGCCAGCAAGTTCAATTACCGCATCAAACTCCCCCGCCTTATACAGAGCTTCAAACATTTTTTCATACTCAAAACCCCAATGCCCAAACGGCGCCATAAGCTTAACCCAATTTTCTTCTTTAATTTTGGGAATAATTTTTACGATGTACTTTGCATCCAACTCCGCGCAAAGCCGCAAGATCCTATCTACAAGCTCCGGATTAAAGTTTTCTTTCGTGGTCGCCAACCCGCCGTTTAAAATAATTTCATCCACTGCGAAATCTGGTTTCTTTGGCGCAACTTTCACCAAATAATTTATCTCCGGTGTTGTGTAACTGTATCGCGTTGTATCTTCCGGTTGTTTCTTTAAAATATCTAAAAAACCATTCCCCCAAAGCCATTCAACCCACCGCTCATCAACTTGAGAAAAGAAATAATTTCGCGCGTCAAAATTTGTATTAACAATTTCTAAAACCTCCTCCTCCACTTCATCAGAAGGATTATTTTTTACGATTTCATCTATTTTTTTATGTATTTCTAATTGGTTCATAATTAATTTTTTATACTATATTTCCCTTCACTTATTAGAAATGAAATTATTTGCTTTACTGTTGAGAAGAAATCTTGCACAATTTTAGTGAAATCATCATTAGTATGATCTTCTAATTTTACACTCCCCCTTTCAACAATTTCCCCTTTACACAAAAGTATCGATTGAAAATTACCAAGAATCTTGTTTGGCTCATGATGGTCTATCCCGCTAAAATAACCATAATAAAACCTCGTAAATTCGATAAGTGGTTTTAATTTTTCTGGAATTTCTTTATTTTCAAAAAATGTTTTTTGGAAGTCATGTGTCCAATCTCCATTATTTGAGAAACCATGAAAAATCTCTCTAATGGAGGAAGCGCAATGCTCACGCCATTCAATATTATTGAATTTTTTTGTTCCAAATGCTGAAACAGCTCCCTTTAGCATTGATAATGCATCTTTTGCAATATTCTTTTCCTTTCTTTTCTGATTTAAACAACTATACATGTAAAAGAAGAACTCGGCTATTTTCTTTATATCCTTGTCAGTTAAATTCAACTCTTCCAGTCCAATATAATATAAGTCAATCTTAATATCTTCTTCATCAACAGGTTTGGGTATTTGATTATCATAAAAATTACTCATAGTTTTTCACTAATACTTTTTGTTCCTCGCTCAACCCATACAACTCAAACACCAGCTCATCAATCTGATCTTCAAGGGTGGAGGTGTCAACGGAGGGGTTTTGGACTTTGGCGGTGAGGATGTTGTCCACGAGACGCTCTATTTGCTTGGCGATTACAGCGTTTTCAGGAGTGATTTCGGGAATTGGGAATTTTTCAAAAAATGTGTGCTTCATTCTAATCCCTTTAGCTCCTAACGCACCACCACCGTAAAATTGTTTAATAGCGAAGAAGAATAATTTTGAATTAAAAATTGCGAGCAAGAATTTAAGATTTTCACCTGTCATTATTCTGGCAGTGTCATTACAGAAAAATCCATCATTATCAAAAATGAAACTATTTTCTTGTACCATTTCCTGCCACATTATTTTCTCCTTTTCAAATTCTTGGAGATAGGCACAATCACGCAAGTTGTAAGGAGTAACCCCCTTATCAGTACGCTTTTTCAGACGCTCGTAATATTGATCTAACCACTTTTTTATCGCTGGATAGTCCTTAACATTTATCGGCGGTACCTTATCCCCATTCTCATCTATATACCCATTGTGAGTATTTATCAAATACAACCCCTTCCACTCATATCCATACCGCTTAATATCACGCCCACGCAAAAGTGGCTTGATAATCTCTTCACTTTTAGGATCTTCGGCAATCAGCTTTAACCTAACAGCTTCATCAATAATAAACGCCTCGTTAAAACCCGTTAAAATACCACGGTAAATTTTTACGTCCCAATCTTTTAATGGCGTACCGATGCGCTCGATTTTTTCTTTCAACGCAATTTCTGCATGTGAGCCTATAAACCAAGTATCACTATTCAAATTTTTTAAAACAACTTTATTTTGTTCAAAGTACTCAGCAATACTTTGCCCTCGTTTGTAGTCGTTTTTGAAATGGCAAGCTTCCAGGTGATTTCGGTTTGGCGTATTTTGGATCAGTAAAATGTTTGTATCCACTGTGGCGCTTTCAAATACTTTAAATCCACCAAAATCAATCAGTTTGAGTGGGTTTTTCTCTGCAAAATACCCGCGTAATTTTTCACCATAGCCGGCACGCATCCATTTGTTGGAGGTTATGTAAATTAAATAGCCGTTATTTCTGGCAAGTTGCAGCCCCCTTTCGTAAAAGAGAGTATACAAATCTCCACGAGGCGCAAAGACACTGTAATACTCTTTATATATATCTTTATTTTCCTTTATTTTTTCCAAACTCACATACGGCGGATTGCCGATGACAATATCAAAACCATCCTCAACACCAAACATCCATTTGGGGTCAAACCAACCCACACTTTCGTCAGAAAATGGGTCCCATGTTGCAAGTTTTTGAGTTAGGTCAGCTGCGTGGCCGATTTGAATCATGTGTTGGAATATTTGTTTCTGGACTTGCTGGAATTTTACTTTTACTGATTCTTTGTCTCTACTGCTAAAGTATTCTGCCATAATTTCCGAAAGTTTTTTAATCCCTTCTTTGTCATCAAATAAAGTCTGGCTATTGCTCTCTGGTAGTGGAATCAAAGTGTTGGCGGAGACAAATTTAAATTCCAGATTCGGCAACGGTTTGATGCCACGATTTTCTTTGTTGTCGTTTATTTCTTCGTCAACAATGAGTGTAAGGAATGTCCGCAAGCGAGCAACTTCTGTGGCAATCGGCTGTATGTCAACACCATAAATTGATTTTTCAATCAGCTCTATTTTACGGATATAGTTTTTTGTTTGTGAGTCAAACTCCGCCTCTATGCTTTGCCGGTAAATCGGCGCCACATTCTCAAGCCGTTTTGCTCGCCATAAAACACCTTCTTCATCCACCACATATAAAATATAAACAAGTTTCTGTAACATTCCGATTGGGAAAGCCCCAGAACCGCATGCCGGATCCAGAGTTTTTAATTCCGCCACTGCATCAATAATTTTTCTTTTATCACCATCTTCCAAGGGGTGTTCTTTGTCATCATCACGGTCGTAACTAATGAGTGCTTTTAATTTATCCTCAGCGATATCTGTTTTTTCTTTAAAATATGCTAAAAGCGACTCATCCACCATATATTCTACAATCTCGCGCGGTGTATAAAAGCTTCCGGTTGCCTTCCGGGCACTTTCGCCGGTATCCTCATCAATTTCAGCCAAGAGATTTTCAAAAATACGGCCAAGCATTTCCGGGTCAATGGAAAGATCTTGATCAAAAGCGGTGTTTTCATCAATGGTAAAGTTATACGTCTCTAAAAATTCAAAAAAACGAGCAAACCAATCATCGGAAATTTTAAGGGTATTGAGGTATTCGGAATAGCCGGTATTTTGATTGAGTTTATAAAAATCATCGCTATGTGGTGAAAAAAGTCCTCCGTTAAGGTATGGAACAAGGTCAAACAAATCATTGCGTAAATTTCGTCTATCAATCGGTGTATTTAAAAGCTCAAAGAAGAGTCGCTCTAAACGATCATGATAATATCCACCAACATATTTTTCTGCAGCTACCGCCTTTGATGAAAGAATTTCATCCGGCACCAATTGCCCTTTGGGCGAGGACTTTTGTTTCAAAAACCAAGTGAAGATGATTCGTCCTATGAGACGCACCACAAAATGCTTGCGAACATCATCGTTCTGCTCTTCGGGAAGTTGCATCGCGCCTGTCTCTTTTTTCACCAATTCATTAAAGAACCCGACAAGCTGTTTATAAAATTCTTTATTAACTACTTCAAGAGAAAAGCGATTCTGGAGATCGTCTATATCTTTTACCCTTCCACTTTTAATAAGTTGTTGATATGGAGTGTTTATTTTTGCATCCGCCCCCAAGAAAAAAGAATAACGACGCGGATTTGAGTAAGTATGTACAACTTTTCCTTTACTGTTTTCGTCAAGTTTAATAGTAAGGTACGAAAAACGGTAATTGTCTGTGTCATTTTTAAATATAATCAAAGCCCGATGTATCCAATTGTCCGCCATTAATTTAAAAGCATCGGTAGCGATCGCAATACGTGCATCTTTGGTATTATGTGTAATTTCAATAACACTTAAATCCAAGCTTGGAACTTGACCGATACGATAAGAATCAGTGATGGTTTTGTATTTATCAGGTTTATAAAAATCTTCTTCTTTAATAGAAAAATCTTCAGGCAAAAACGACACCAAAAAGGTCAAAAATTTTTCTCTTTGATATGGTTCTTGAAAAAATGTTGGTTCTATTTCCGACATATTTATTGTTTAATAAGCTCTTCGGACAACAGCACTAGTTGGCCATTTTCTCCCGCGCGGTCAGCCGTTATCAATAGTTTTTCAATGTATTCACGCGAGACAAGTTTTTGCATTTCCTCAAATGCCGCCTCTGGGTCTTTTTTAATCTCAAGTTTTGTTATATCTTTCAACGTCGCCACCGGCAGAGCGTCCAATTCCTTGATTATTTTTTCTACATCTTTGGCATATTCACGTGCGGGAGCAAAACTCTGCCCAAGAAGACGCACCTTTCCAAGCGCCTCTTGCCTGTTTTTACTCGTCTTTGTCGGCGCAATGGTATTGTCTTTAAAAATATGACGCTTAACGACTTGATATATTGGGTCAAAATTCATATCAGTCTCAGCAGCTTTTTCGTTTTTATCAATTTCACCATTAAAAAGCTCGAGTGCCACTTCTGGTGAAATAATTTCCACTTCCCCTGGAGTCTTACCAAAAGCAAAGACAAAACTATCACCCTTTTTGGCAAACACTAAAACACCTTCTACATTTGATTTTCTGGCAATGCGCACGCGATGCGGAATAGCGCGTACCTGTTTCATTATTTCTTCATTATGCCTGATTTTATGCCAATCATTACGATATTTGGAATCCCATGTTCTACCATCATGTCTATCTTTTTCTTCTTTATACTGCTTGGCAAAAAAGTTTTGCAGTTCTTCATCCTCGGTAAATATTTTTGTGTCATCACCAAGTAAAGCGTCTATGATTTTTTTCTTAAATACCGCGATGGTTTTGGTTTTAACTTCCATCTCGCCGGTAAAAGTTGGAAAGAAATTAAAAATGTACAATTCGTCAAAAACTTTTTTATTGATACGGTTGATACGCCCCACTCGCTGAATTACTCGCGTAGGGTTGTAGGGAATATCATAGTTAATAATCACACCAGCACGATGCAGGTTAAACCCTTCAGAAATTGCATCTGTAGCAATCAAAATATCAAAATCGTCTTTTTGTAATTTTTCATCCAGCCCGGCATCAAAGTTTTCTTTGATGATTTGCTTATTTCGCTCACCGGCATCAGCGGCAGTGTATTTAAACACCCTCATGTCTCCATGTTCCACACATATCCTTCTGTAAACATATTCAGCCGTATCAGCAAACTCGGTAAATGCGATAATCTTGCGTTTCTTATTTTCCTTGAGTAAGGCACGCAACTGCTCCACAAAATGTTCAAATTTGGGATCAGCAACACCTTCCCATTTTTGCTTAATCTCTTGCAAGAGTTGTATATCTGCCTCTAAGTCAGCTTTAAACTTTGGGTTAATCTCGGTTGCGGGGACGCGTATGAGCCCCTTACCTTCAAGATTATCAAGTGTTGCTTTTGCTTCATCCGGCTCCATATTTTTCAAATCCTCCGGAGACGGTAAGTCACCCTTCTTGTAAATCGGCACTTCTCCGTGTTTTAGGTACCAATCCAGCATTAACTGAGATGAGTTAATCATATTATCTAGAGAGATTCGAAAAGCATCAACCGAACTCTCAAAACGACGCACAAGCAAACGTCGCATAAACTTAGCCACGTTTATCTGTGCTTGGGTAATTTGTTGTAATTTTTGTTTGGCGCTCTTTGCTTCTTCCTCATCTCCTTCTGCCTCCTGCCATAATTTTTCAATAAACTTGGAATCTCCTTTGATGTATGAAGCCGGCTTATAACGCACACCATCAAAAGTCTGACCTTTTGGTATTTCATCTTCCGGAGAAATTTGTTCCAGTGTATCAAGATACAGCCCAGTTAAATCTCCCAGATCATACTCCAAAGATTTCGGCTCCTCCACATCCGCAAATTCAATATTCTGTCGTTCTAAATCTTCCCGATAATCATCTATCTCCGCTAAATCAAGCCTTGAACGACGAATCACCAGCGGTTCAATCATCATCCGCAGAGTATCAGCAATAGCACGCATCTCCCTATTTATATTTTCCAGCTCCTTCCCAGAGGAAACATTACGCAAGTCACGACGAGCTTTCTTGTAACGCGTGAACAGCTCGTTAAATGAGATACTAAGATTTTCCACTGTCTTAATAGTTGACTTACCTGGCGTGGTAAAAAGTTTAATAAGCGCATAGATATCTTTTGGATCATTGTTAAATGGTGTAGCGGAAAGTGCCATAACATTATTGCCGGCACAGAGCTGGTGCAAGAGCTTATAATTTTCAGTATCTTCATTGCGATGTTTGTGCGCCTCATCGAGAATAATTAACAATTTTTGTTTTGTATTACCATGTCGCTTTAATGCTTCGGCTATTTTCCCAGTACTATATACAAAAGCATCAAACTGAAATTCGGCACGGTAATCTTCCCATTGTGTTTTAAGATGTGGAGGGGCGATGATAATCGCCCTCATACCGAGATTATGTGCAATTGTAGAAGCTATGATAGATTTACCCAATCCCACCACATCTGCTACAATCACACCACCAAAACGCTTGATGCGATCAATACCCATCTCAATTGCATCACGCTGATATTTTAAGTCGGTAAACTTACCACCGGTAATTTCACTCGGCATTTTGACACCCTCTATTTCCTCAATGGAAAAATATTCATCCAAAACACGATAGTAAAGCAAAAGAGGATCCGGCAATTGATATAACCAAATCTTCTTTTTAAGCTCTTTGATAAAGTAATCAGCCACAGAGATATCGGTAATAAGAATGTTGTCTGGGTTATTCCATTCACGCTCAAAGTTTTGTACGTCTTCCTCGTAATAATGCTTCTCCTCTAAAAGACGGTTCCGCTCTTTTTGCCCTTCCAGCCCTGCAAGAGATAAATTACTGGATCCAACGATAACCACACCAGGAGTCTCTCCATTATTTTGATACTCCGGCTTAAAATGAAAGATATAGTTTTTGGCATGGTTTGGTTCGGGTGTTTTTTTTATTTCCAAGGTTCCATCTTTAATTTTATTTAAAAATACCTTAAATGCCCTAATGGATTCTTCATTATCAAACTCATCTGTATCGTTAAAAATAATTGCAAAGTTTTTAATATATTCCTCAAATGCACCAGAACGTGAAACCGAACCTTGCGATATCAGAGGGTCATCAAAATTTAATTCCTTTAAATTTGCAATCTGTTTTAAAATCTTTTCATCAATATTCATTCCAACTAAAATACGAATTCGCTTGTCTTGCAATTCCTTATAAATTTCTTGAAAACCGGAAAAATAAAAATATCCGACAATTGCATCTATTCGGTCACATTTTGGCAAAATTGTTCTCAATTTTGCCGATAATGTATTTTTACCTAAGTTTGTAATTGCTACCATAATTATTAATCAAATCATACACAAACTTTTATAAATTTAAACATATATAATACTAAAGTTAAAATTAAAATAATTTAATATTTACTTAATAAAATCAATAATATTAGTATTCTTTCAATAAATACTATAAATAATGTTTAATGAAATAATAGCATATTTCAGTTCTATCTTGCAAAATAAAATAAATTTAATTT
>JALTWS010000028.1:18704-44885 GCA_027048495.1 Candidatus Azambacteria bacterium | reverse complement strand
TATGATGGACTGGCTTTTATGGTACAATACCAAAAGAAGACATCATTCCTTAAATCTTGTATCTCCTTTAAGATACATGCTTGATAATTTATTAATACAAAATTCTCATTTAGGGTGGGCTTATACACGTATTTGCAAAAAAATTTAATTTTTGGTATACTTTTTCAAAGTTCTTTAAAAGTGTAATATTTGGAGGTTTGCCATGACAAACAACCTGATTTTTGCTATACTCTATTTGGCTTTGAAAAATAAATTTATATTTTTTATTGCGTCAAAAGCATTAACAAAAGGAGCAGAATTTATGAGAAATCAAGATGCAAAACAACCAAAACAAGCAGAGTTTGATTTGGAAGGTTTTTTAAAAAGCCAAGAACTTGAGCTTGTTGAAACCTTTGTTTTTAACGGAAAGAAAATTTATAAAGTTAAAGATAAAGACGGCAAAAGCTTGGTTTTAAAAACTTCCGGCATAGAAAAACATCAAAAAGAGCTTTTTGGTATTGCAAAAAGTATGGAAAATGAGCTTTACTTTTCTGTTCCTGAAGTTGTGGGAGATGGAGAAGGTTGGCTTTTGATGGAAGATGTTGGAATAGATAAAAAGTATCTTTTGGATATGTATGATAACAATCCAAAAGAAGCAATAGAGATTGCAAGAAAAATATCGGACGACTACCAAAAAGTTGTAAGAGAGTTTTTGAAAAGAAAAGCTCATTATAATATTTTGGAGAATGGAAGAAAGTGGCTTTTTTCCAGACTGCTTTTGTGGTCCTCTCCTTTGGTTGAGGCGCAAAAGATAAGCTTTGATGAAGTAAAAAGCATAGGTGATGAGTTTGAGGAGGTTATAAACAAAAAAGGCGAAGATTTTTTTGGCTGGTTTCACGGAAATATAATGGGAGACCATATCATAATTTCCGATAAAGGTAGGCCATATCTTTTGGATTTGCATATTGCGCCAAGAGCGGGACGTGGATATCATGATTTTTTACGTTCTTTGGATTTTATGTTTTTAAAATCAGAAAAATTTGAAGAGCTGTTTCCTGTTATTGTTGAGGAGATAGAATCTCTTTCTGAAAGGTATGAATATGAGGTAAAACTTGTTTTTGCTTTCAGAAATATCGGAATTTTAGGTTGGGATGTTTTAAAAAACGGCGATTCAAAAGGATTTGATCCAAAAAAACAAGAGCTGATGCTTAAATTCATAAAAAGAGAATACTAAAATACGCGGGGCCAAAACCTCGCTTTCGCTCTTGACAAAACAATTATTTATTGTATTATAAATTTATTCATCATCTTAAAAAAAGGAGATTGGTTATGTATTATTTTCTGCTACCTTTTTTGTTTTTGGCCTTGGCAGTTATTGTTTTTATTGAGCTTTTAAAAAGTTCAATACGACAGGCTCTCCTTGTAAGACAGGATGCAGAAACAAAAAAGGCACTTTCTGACTTGGTAGATTTAAAAAAGAGAAAAAAGATGAGAAGCTCTTTTTTAAATCAGGAGATGCATGATATATCAATAGTTTCTCATACACACCCCTATGAGGCGGGGATAATGTGTACAGAGAGGACAAAAAAAATAGAAGAAGAAAAGAAGAAATATTTTTCTCTAATAAAAAAAGCAAAAGAGGTTGGGATTTCGGATTTAAGGTTAAAACTTCTTTTGTTTTTTGCCTAAGTAATAAAACCCGGGAATTCCCGGGTTTTTCTTTATTTTTGTTTAATGTTTTGTGTCGTATCTTTTATTTTTTCGTGTCGTATTTGCAAAAAATGTAGTTTTTATGATAATATAATTATATATATTTTAATATCGTAATAAATATATAAAAAACATGTCAAAAAATAAACTAAATAAAATTGTGCTATACCAAGCAAAAAACGGAGCAATTGAATTTCGCGGGGATTTTGAAAGTGAGAATACAGTTTGGGGAACTCAAAAACAAATTGCAGAACTTTTTGATATTGACAGGACTGTTGTTACAAGGCACATTCGTAATATTTTTAAAGATGGGGAGTTAAATAAAGAAGTGGTATGTGCAAAATTTGCACATACCACTTCACATGGAGCAATAAAAGGAAAAACACAGACAAAAGAAGTTGAATTTTATAATCTTGATATCATATTAGCTGTTGGTTATAGAACAAATTCTAAAAAAGCAATTGAATTTCGCAAATGGGCAACAAAAGTATTAAAACAACATCTTGTCAAAGGATACACAATCAACAAAAAAGTTATTACAAAAAATTATAATAACTTCATGCTTGCCGTTAAGTCTGTTCAGGAACTTGCTGAGAAAAAACATTTAATCTCAACAAAAGATGTTTTGGAGCTTGTTAAAGCTTTTGCCGATACATGGTTTTCTTTGGAAGCTTATGACAAAGACAAGTTTCCAAAAAAAGGATTTACCAAAAAGAAAGTTAAAGTTGTGGCTGAGAATCTGTATTCTGCCGTAAAAAAGTTTAAAGAAGAGTTGATAAGCAAAAAGCAGGCAACAGAGCTTTTTGCTCAAGAAAAAAGAAAAAAATCTTTGGAGGGAATTTTGGGAAATGTTTTTCAATCTGTGTTTGGCAAAGAAGTGTATCCAACACTAGAAGAAAAAGCGGTCCATTTGCTTTATTTTGTAGTAAAAAATCATCCTTTCAATGACGGAAATAAACGAACCGGAGCGTTTTGTTTTATTTGGTTTTTACAAAAAGCGGGACTTGATTTTCGTAAAAAAATAACACCGGAAGCTTTAACTGCCATTACTTTGCTTGTTGCTGAATCAAAACCAAAAGAAAAAGATAAGATTATTGGCTTATTGTTGCTTTTGTTAAAATAAAATTATGTACCAACCAAACTTTCAAATAACTCCAAAGATGCTTGACTTGATAGCAAAAATATCATCTGCAAAAGAGGTGGTTTTTTCTGCTGAGCTTGTTCCTTCTTGGGAGGTTTCTTTAAGAAAAGATGCTATTTTGGAAAATGCTTATGCTTCAACAAGTATTGAAGGGAACACTCTTTCAAAAGAGGAGGTAACAGAGCTTTCTTTGGGAAGGGAAGTTTTAAAAACAAAAAAAGAAAAGCAGGAAGTTTTAAACTACCTTGACGCTTTGGGGAAAATAGACAATTTTGCAAAAAGCGGGATTTTGACAAAAAAAGATATATTGTTTGCCCACAGATGGATTGTAAAGGACACTTTGGAAAAAAAAGAATGGGAGGGTAGTTTCAGGAAGGTTCAGGTATATGTTGGAAACACAAAAACCGGCAGGGTTTCTTTTGTTCCTCCAAAGCCCAGTGAAATAGAAAACCAGCTTGATGAGTTTTTAGAGTGGTTAAATGGTAAAAAAGATCCTATACATCCTGTTTTGGAAGCTGGTATTGTGCATTATGAAATTGCAAGGATTCATCCTTTTGTTGATGGGAACGGAAGGCTGGCAAGGTTTTTGGCAACTTGGGTTTTGGTACAAAGAGGTTTTGATGTTAAAAGGTTTTTTGCACTAGATGACTACTACAACTCAGACAGAAAAAGTTATTATGAAGCGCTAAAAACCGTAGATAGAGAAACCAAAAATATAACAGAGTGGCTTGAGTATTTTATATTTGGCGTTGCAATCTCAATTGAGGCGGTAAAAAAGAAAGTTCTTTTACTTTCCGGAGGAAAAAAAACGCCAAAAGGAAAAAAGCAAATCGCTTTGACACAAAGAGCGGTGATGATAGTGGAGTATATAAACCAGCATGGGTTTATAACAAACAAAGATGTGCAGAGGATTTTGGGTGTCAAAAGGCAAGTTGCAACAAAAGAGCTCACAAAACTGACAGATCAGAAAATCTTAAAAAAACTCGGAAGCTTCAAAGATGCAAAGTATATCTTGAAGGATTGAAAACATAAAATAAAAAAATGCACGACACCGTAGGTCGTGCATTTTTGTTAGCTAAGTAATTTCTCTGCCAAAATTTAAAAGCTTTTAAATTTTGGCAAGTTTTTTAAAATATATGCGCAAATAAAATTTCCAGTATATTTATTTTTTTGGACAAATTTGGTAGTTGGTTGACAAATTTGTCTAAATTTTATAAAATACTTTTATGATAAAAAGAAACATACAAAAAAATATTTTAAAATACACCAAGCAATATCCAGTTTTGGTTTTAACAGGACCCAGACAATCTGGAAAGACAACTCTTTTGAAAAATATTTTCCCAAAATATACATATTTAAATTTGGAGGATTTGGAACTTTTAGAATTTGCGTTATCTGATCCAAAAGCATTTTTAAGCCAATACAACGATAGAGTGATACTTGATGAGGTGCAAAGAGCGCCCGAGCTTTTTTCATATATTCAGCTTAAAGTTGACAAAAAAAGAAAAAACGGCATGTATATTTTATCTGGTTCCTCTAATTTTTTATTGATGGAAAAAATAAATCAATCTTTGGCAGGAAGAGCTTCCATTTTTAATTTATTACCCTTTTCTTTGAGGGAGGTTGAAAAAAAAGTTGCCAAAAAAAGTTTAAATGATCTTTTGTTTTCTGGCTTTTATCCCAGAATTTATGATCTTAAAATAAATAGACCCGATGAAATTGGAAAATATTATTTGGACTATATACAAACATATATAGAAAGAGATGTTAGATTAATAAAAAATATTTCAAATCTTTCTTTATTTAAAAAATTTCTTGTTTTGCTTGCTGCAAGAACAGGGCAAATTTTAAATATCTCATCTTTGGCTGAGGATTGCGGAATAAATTTTAAAACTGCTCAAGAGTGGATCTCTGTTTTGGAAGCAAGCTATATCATTTTTTTACTTCCCCCTTACTACAAAAATTACAAAAAGAGGGTTATAAAATCTCCAAAAATTTATTTTTATGACATTGGCATTTTATGCGCTTTATTAAATATTGATAACCCAAAACAACTAAGCTATCACTTTTTAAGAGGCAATATCTTTGAGACCTTCGTTGTTTCAGAGTTTGTAAAAAGAAAATATAATGAGGGGAAAAATTTGAATTTTTACTTTTGGCGAGACAAAAGCCAAACAGAAGTTGACCTGCTTTTGGAAGAGGCAGGCAAGTTAACTGCTATTGAAATAAAGTCAGCAGAAACAATAAAAAGCGACTTTATAAAATCTTTAGATAAATTTTCAAAGATTGCCAAAAAAGATCTCTTAAAAAAAGAAATAATTTATGGAGGAGACGAGATTCAAAAAAGAGAAAATTTAAAAATTATCTCTTGGAGAAAGTTTTAAAAAACTCGGAAGCTTCAAGGATGCGAAGTATATTTTGAAGGATTGAAAACATAAAATAAAAAAATGCGCAACATCGCAAGCTGTGCATTTTTTATAGGAAAAGTGTTGGCGCTTGATTTTTTTAGAAAATATAATAATATAGGAATATATTCAGAAATTTATATGAAAATTTATGACTATAATACGAGAATTACAAAAAAATGTAGAAAAACAGCTAAAAGATGAAAAAAACAACAGGATAGTTATAATCTACGGACCAAGGCAAGTTGGAAAAACCACATTGGTAAAAACCATTTTGCAAAAATATCCTAACAAATCGGAATATTTCAATTGCGATTATTTAGATGTTCAGGAAAAATTTTCATACAAAAACGCGCACAACTTGAAAAAACTGGTTGGCAATTTAAAGCTTTTGGTTTTGGACGAGGCGCAAAGGATAAAAAATATCGGAATGACTTTAAAGATTTTGTCTGATGAGTTTCCTAAATTAAAAATAATAGCTACCGGATCTTCTTCTTTTGATCTTTCAAATAAAATTAATGAGCCTTTAACAGGAAGAAAGGTTGAGTTTAGGCTTTTTCCTTTTTCTTTTAGGGAAATTACAAAATGTAAAAACGAAATAGAAAAAAACAGGGAAATAGAAAGGGTTTTAAGGTTTGGGTCTTATCCTGTTGCAATTTTAAATGATGATACAAAAGCGGAGTTTCTTTTAAAGGAGCTTGCCGGAAGCTATCTTTTCAAAGACATTCATCTTTTTCAATATTTAAGAAAGCCGGAACTTTTAGGAAGACTTTTGCGTCTTTTGGCTTTTCAGATAGGCAGGGAGGTTTCTTTTAATGAGCTTTCAAAAAAGCTGGGAATTGACCAGAAAATAGTTCAAAAATACATTTATTTGCTTGAGCAGGCTTTTGTTGTTTTTCGTTTGCCTGCTTTTAGCAGAAATTTGAGAAAAGAAATATCAAAATCCAGAAAAATATATTTTTATGATTTGGGAATAAGAAACACTATAATCCAAAACCACAATCCCATTGATTTAAGAGATGATGTTGGCGCTTTGTGGGAGAATTTTTGCATAGTTGAGAGATTAAAATATTTGGAATATTCGGAAAAAACAACTAATCAATATTTTTGGAGAACAACCACTCAAAAAGAGATAGACTACATAGAGGAAGATCAAGGAAAACTGAAGGCATTTGAGTTTAAATGGAACGAATCAAAAAAAACAAAAATCCCAAAGGAGTTTTTGGAAACTTACAAAAACAGCGAGTTTAAGGTGATAAACAGGGAAAACTTTGAAGAATTTATTGGAAAATGAATTTAACTTCTTCAACTCAGATAAAAAAACTTTTTGAAGAGTTTGGCATAGCTTACGCCAAAAAGGAGTTTGGGCAGAATTTTTTGGTAAACAAGGGAGTGTTAAAAAAGATAATTGACGCTTCAGACTTAAAAAAAGATGATATTGTTTTGGAGGTTGGTCCCGGACTTGGGGTTTTGACTTTGGAGCTTGCAAAAAAAGTTAAAAAAGTTGTTGCGGTTGAAAAAGATAAAAATATGGTGAGAGTTTTAAGAGAGGTTTTAAAAAGAGAAGGGGTTAAAAATGTGGAGGTTTTGAACGAAGACATTTTAAAGTTGGATTTTAAAAAGCTTAAATTAAAAAAATACAAAGTGGTTGCAAATATTCCGTATTATTTAACTTCCGCTTTAATAAGAAAATTTTTAGAATCAGAGAAACAGCCGGAAAAAATTGTTTTGATGATTCAAAAAGAGGTTGCCCAGAGAATTTGTGAAACAAAAAAAATGAGCTTGCTTTCTTTGTCTGTGCAGTTTTATGCCATCCCAAGGCTTCTGTTTAAAGTTTCAAAAGGTTCTTTTTTTCCTTCTCCAAAAGTTGACTCTGCTGTTATTGAAATAACTCCAAAAAAGGAATTAAGTTTACCAAAAAAAGACACAGAAAAATTTTTTAAAATTGTAAAAGCCGGGTTTTTTGCTCCGAGAAAACAGCTTTTGGGAAATTTGGTAAAAGAGCTAAGTTTAGATAAAGAAAAACTAAAGAGTGTTTTTGAAAAAATAAATTTAGACTTGAAAATACGAGCGGAAGATTTAAAAGAAAAAAACTGGATTGATTTGGTAAAAAATATAAAAATTTAAGGAGTTATTTTTGTAACTTTAAACTGTTTTATTAAGGTTATATGTTTAAACCCTTTTTTTGATGCTTGTTTTTGTATTGCTTGGTGAGTTTTTTGCTCCGATTCGTTTTGCGGATGGATTATTGCGATCAGGCTGTTTTTGCCGTTTTTTAGATCATTTAGTTTTACTGTTATGTTTTTGTGCTCTCCTTTTGCAAGGATTGGGGTTTTACCTATTGAGTTGTAGTCTATGACTTCTTTTTGTATAAAATGAATGTCTATACTGGAAGGTTCTTCAAGAATAACTCTTTTTATTAATATTTTATCTTCTTTTGCATTTTGGTCTTCTATTTCAATAAGATATTTTCCTTTAAAAATATCATGTTGCTTTTGAGTTAGCGGACCAACAAGGTTTTTATACGCAAAAAAGAAGCAAAAAGTACAAGTGTCAGTATTATCACTATTATTATAAATATTATTGAGGTTTCTTTTTTCATAAACAAAAAATAGCAGTCTTTTTTGCATTTTAACATAAATTTTTCTGCTGTGGTATATACAAAAAATTTGCTGTTTGCAAGTATAGAAGTATTTTTAAGCTAACAAAAAACAATCATTCATTCACTCACCTAACTCACGATCGTGAGTTAGATGAGTGAAAAACTTTTGAGAATGAATTACTCACTCAACTTGCGATCGCAAGTTGGGTGAGTGAAAAAGGTTTTTGTTTTAATTGAGTCCGTACAAATGGATTATTTAAACTTTAGCGTAATAAAAAACTATTTTTGATATTGTAAACAACCAAACATTTAACTACATCCAAAACAATCAAATACTTAAATTGCATCTAAAATTTTCATAACCCAACATCAAAAAACACCTCACAACCTGCCAAAAAAATAGTTAAAATAAAACACGATCGTGTTTTATTTTAACTATTTTTGTTTTGATTGTTTTTTGATTGTTTTGGTTTGTTGTGGTTGTTTTTTAAAATGGTGTTTAATTTGTGTTGGAGACTATAATGCAATCCTAGGGTTAATCCTAGGGATAATCCTAGGGTTATCCCTAGGAGTGTTGACATAGTTTAATATACATTATATATTTAAACTAAATGGTTTTTTATGATGTCTGTCATAGTCGTGGCGGGCATTTTTAATTAAGATAACTAGTTACCTAAGATTAGTAGTCGGCAAAGTTAATTACCGGTTACCAATCACCAGTTGCTAGTTACCAGCGTGATAGATACAAAACAATTTTTGATAGCTATAAACCAAATAGCAGATGACAAAGGCATACCAAAAGAAAAAATTATAGAAACCATAGAGGTTGCAATAGCGGCGGCATACAAAAAAGACTATGGAACAAAAAGTCAGATAATAAGATCAAAGCTTGATCCTGAAACAGGAAAGATAGAGGTTTTTCAAGTAAAAACTGTTGTTGATGAGTCTGTTATAAAAACAGAAGAAGAGATAAAAAAAGAAGAAGAAATGTCAGATGAACAGAGGGCTCGCCTTGCAGAAGAGGAAAGAAAAAAGGCAGAAGAAGATGAAAATTATGTAAAAAAAATAAGATTTAATCCAGACAGGCATATAATGTTAGAAGATGCAAAAAAAATAAAAAAAGATGCAAAAGTTGGAGACGAAATAAGGTTTGAGGTAGAACAACACGATGAGTTTGGAAGAATAGCGGCTCAAACAGCAAAACAGGTTATAGTCCAAAGGTTGCGTGAAGTTGAAAGAGAGGTTGCTTTGGCAGAATTTAAAGAAAAAGAAGGAGAGATAATAAGCGTCCAAGTTCAAAGATTAGAAGGAAAAAATGTTATTTTGGATCTTGGTAAAACCACAGGAGTTATCTATCCAGAGGAGCAAATTGCCGGTGAGCATTACAGAGTAGGACAAAGGTTAAGAGTTTATATTGTGAAAGTTGAAGCAACAACAAAAGGTCCTGTAATTTTGGTTTCAAGATCGCATCCTAAAATGATAGAAAAACTTTTTGAGCTTGAGATACCAGAAGTTGCTTCAGGGGTTGTTCAAATAAAATCAATAGCAAGGGAGGCTGGATCAAGGTCAAAGGTTGCGGTCTGGACAGATGAAGAAGGTATAGACCCAATAGGATCTTGCGTAGGGCAGAAAGGAACAAGAATAGACACAATAATAGCGGAGCTAAATAACGAAAAAATAGATATAGTAGAATGGTCTGAGGATCCGGCAGAGTATATATCAAATGCTCTTTCTCCTGCTAAGGTTTTGAGCATTGACATAAACGAAGATGAAAAAGAAGCGGTAGTTGTTGTTCCGGAAGATCAGCTTTCTTTGGCAATCGGAAAAGGAGGGCAAAATGTAAGGCTTGCGGCAAAGCTTACTGGCTGGAAAATAGATGTTGTTTCTCCAGAATCAGAAGAAGGAGAGCAAAAAGAAGCTCAACAAGAGCTTCAAGAAGAAGTTCATAAAGAAGATCAAGTTGAAGTTCAAGAAAAAACAGCAGAAATAAACGAAAAAGAAAGCATAGACAAGAAAGGTTCTTCAGAAGAAGAAAAAGAAGATCAAAAAGAAGAAGCTGAAAAAGAAGATAAAAAAGAGAATTAAATTTTTTAGAGTCAAGAATTAAAAATAATGAAAAAAATTACTCATTGTTTTTAATTCAAGATTTCTATTTTTTTGATATGAACCTTTGGCACGATATATCATTGGGTGATGATATCCCAGAGAAGTTTAACGCAATAATAGAAATACCGCGAGGATCATCAAACAAATATGAAATAGACAAAGACTCGGGTCTTATGAAACTGGACAGGGTTTTGTACTCTGCAATGTTCTCTCCTATGGATTATGGATTTTTACCTCAAACCTACTGGCATGACGGTGATCCTTTAGATGTTTTGGTGATGACAACTTACGCTTTGGTTCCAGGAGTTTTGGTTGAGGTAAGGCCAGTTGCTGTTGTCAGAATGATAGACTCTGGCGAGAAAGATGAAAAAATAATAGCTGTTCCAACCAAAGACCCAAGGTTTAACGGTATAAAAGATGTATCAGATATAGAAAAGCATGTTTTGGAAGAGCTTAAACATTATTACGAGCACTACAAAGATCTTCAAGGAAAGGAAGTGAAAATAACGGCAATAGAAGGCGCAGATTCCGCAAAGGAAGTTATAAAAGAGGGGGTTGAGTTATATAAGGAAAAGTTTAGTAAGTAAAAATGTTCTTGTAAAATTAGTGTTTTTTTAATTTATTATTTTAAATAAAAAGACATAAACTACGAAATAGAAATTTTAACCCCGCTTCGCTCCGCTCCAGCGGCTCCACCTGCTCCTTCAGAGGGTTTTTGCCAAGTATCCAAAAGGGATGCTTGGACCAAGCCAAAAACTCTTTTCAGAGGTAAAAATTTCTATTTCGTAGTTTATGTCTGGTTTGATAAAGATTTTTAGTACAATAGCACTAATTTTATAGGGGCTATAAAGATATTAAAATGAAAAAATTACCAAAATCACAAATAGAGTTTACGCTTGAAATTCCTGTTGAGGAAGTAGAGCTTTTTTTTGACAAAGCGGCAAAAAATATATCAGAAAACATTGAAATAAAAGGCTTCAGAAAAGGCAAAGCGCCAAAAGATGTTGTTCAAAAAATAGTTGGTAAACAAGCTGTTTTTGAAGAGGCAAGCCAGCTTGCTATAGAAAAAAAATACCAAGAGTACATAAAAGAAAACCAAATAGTGGTAGTTGACTATCCGAAAATAACCGTGAAAAAAATGGCAGAAAGCAACCCAGTAGTTATAGATGTTGTTGTCGCTGTTTATCCGGAAGTTAAGCTTCCTGATTATAAAAAAATAGCAAAAGAACAGTCCCAAAAAAGAAAAAAAGACATTGATGTTTCCGATGATGAGCTCAATTCTGCTTTGGAGTATCTTCTTTCTTCAAGAGCAAAAGAAACTTCGGTTAACAGAGAAGCAAAAGAAAATGACATTGCAGAAGTTGATTTTGAGGTTAGGCTAGACGGGGTAAAGATAGACGGCGGGTCATCTAAAAATCACCCGGTAAAGATTGGAGCAGGAAAGTTTATTCCCGGGTTTGAAGATAACATAAAAGGTATGAAGCCAAAAGAGACCAAGAAGTTTTCTTTGGTTGCTCCAAAGGATTACTTTAAAAAAGATCTTGCTGGCAAAAAACTTGACTTTTCTGTTACGCTAAACAATCTTTTTGAGGTTGAGCTTCCTGAGCTTAATGATGATTTTGCAAAGTCTTTGGGAGGTTTTGAGAGCGCTGAAGCCTTGAAAAAAAATATAAAAGAAGGACTTCTTTTAGAAAAAAAAGAAAAAGAAGAAAATGAGTTTAGAAATTCTCTTTTAGAAAAAATAGCACAAGAGGCAGACATAGACTTGCCAGATGCTATGGTTGAAAGAGAGATAGACAAAATAATAGATGAGATAAAAATGAATGTTGAGCAAAATGGAATTAAATTTGAAGACTATCTTCTTACGATAAAAAAAGAAGAAAAGGACATAAGACAAGATGTTCGCAAACAAGCAGAAACAAGAGTTAAAATAGGGCTGGTTATAGATGAAATATCAAAAAAGGAAAACATAAAAATTGATGATGATAAAATAACCCAAAAAGCAAATGAATTTTTGTTAAGATATAGCGATGTTAAATCAGCAGAAGAAGCAATAAGTCCAGAAAGGCTGAAAGCTTATGCAAAATCTGTTCTGATAAGCGAAGAGGTTATAAAACTTTTAGAGCAAACAGACTAAAAACTGCTAAGATGTCTTGCTGAGCATTTTTTTGTGTAGTAATATAAAAACAAAAGCTAGTAAGGCTTTAAAGCGGTTTTTAAAAATAATATGTCATATTTAATACCAACAGTTATTGAAAAAACAACATACGGAGAAAGGGCTTACGATATTTATTCCAGGCTTTTAAAAGACAGGATTATTTTTTTGGGAGGTCCGATAAATGATGCTTTGGCAAACACTGTCATAGCCCAACTTTTGCTTTTAGATTCCCAAGAGCCGGAAAAAGACATTCAGCTTTACATAAATTCTCCGGGAGGTTCTGTGACCGCAGGGCTTGCAATTTATGATACAATGAACTATGTAAGAAGCGATGTTTCAACTATTTGTGTTGGCATAGCAGCTTCTATGGCGGCAACTTTGCTTGCAGCTGGAACAAAAGGAAAAAGGCTGGCTTTGCCAAACTCGGAGGTTATGATACATCAGGTTATGGGGGGAGCAGAAGGACAAGCAACTGACATAGAAATATCAGCAAAACATATTTTAAAGACAAAAGACAGACTAAATAAAATTCTTGCAAAACACACAGGACAGCCTTACAAAAAAGTTGAAAAAGATACAGACAGGGATTACTTTATGTCTTCTGAAGAGGCGAGGTCTTATGGCATAATAGACAAAATAGTTCAAGGAAAGAAAAAATAACAAGCCAAAATATGCCCAACGATCCAAAAAAAATTCTCATAGGAGAAAAAGATATTACCATAAGTAATATTTACAAAGAAAAACTAGAGTCCTTGGGGTTTGAAGTTGTCTTGGCCTTTGATGGGCAGGAGGTTATAGATAAGTCAAAAATAGATGTTCCAGATTTGATTTTAATGGAGCTTGTTTTACCAAAGAAAAACGGTTTTGAGGTTTTAGCAGAGCTAAGAGCAGATAAAAACTTAAAAGACACACCTATATTTATAATTTCAGAAGACAATGATACAAACGATGTTAAAAAAGCTCTGCAGATGGGCGCGTCTTTGTTTTTTGTAAAAAATCAGGCAAGGCTTATTGATATCGTTCAAAATGTAGAAGGAGTTTTGTCTTCAAAAAAATCTCCTTAGGATTTTTATTTCTCATCTGAATGGAATTTTTTGTAAATTTCTCTTAAGTGTTTGTCTGTGTAGTGAGTGTATATTTGAGTTGTTGTGATGCTTGAGTGTCCAAGCATGCTTTGGACAGAGCGAATATCAGCTCCGTTTTGCAAAAGGTCGGTTGCAAAGCTGTGTCTTATTTTGTGGGGGGTCACATCTTTTATGATGCCTGCTTTTTGGGCGTATTTTTTTATTATTCGTTGGACGGTCCTTTGGGTTATTCTTAAGTTGTCTGGATCTCCTTTTTTTGTGTGCCTTACAAAAAGCGCTTTGTCAAAATCTGTTCTTTTTTTCAGGTATTTTTCTATTTCTTCTTTTGCCGGATCTGATAAAAACACAATTCTTGCCTTTCCTCCTTTACCAATAACAGAAAACTCCTTTCTTTTTAAGTCAACAGAATCTCTATTTAAAGAACAGAGTTCAGAAACTCTAAGCCCGGTGGAAAATAAAGTTTTTAGAATAGCTCTATCCCTTAAAGTTTGTATATCATCTCCTTTTGGTGCTTCAAGAAGTCTTTTTAGTTCTCCTGCTTCAAGAAAAGTTACTTCTCTTGTTGGCAGTTTTGAAAGTTCTATTTTTTCTGGTGCAAGCGTTTTTATATCTTGTTTTGCCAAATATTTTAAAAACGCCCGCAATGCTATTATATGGTAGTTTTGGGTTACTTTTTTTAGCGGTTTTCCTTGAGAGTCTACTGCTCTGTTTAGGTATATTCTGTATTGCCTTACAAGCTCTAAGTTTATCTCAGAAGGATGTTTTATTCCTGAAAAGGATAAAAATCTGGACAAATAGTGGTAATAGTTCTCAAGTGTTTTTTGAGATCTGTTTTTTTCTATTTCTAAATATTCTAAAAAATCGTTTAAGAGTTTTTTTGGATCCATGTTTTTATTATATCATATATGTTAAAATAAAAATCAATAATAAGTATCGTCAAATAATATGAAAAATAAAAAAATAAAATACAAAAGAATACTTTTAAAATTGTCTGGGGAAGCATTTTTGGGATCTTGCAAATACGGAATAGATCCAGACATATTGGATGACATAGCTTTGCAAATAAAAAAAGTTTCCAAAATGGGAATTGATTTGGCAGTTGTAATAGGAGGAGGAAATATTTTCAGAGGCTACACAGCATCAAGCAAGGGCATGGACAGGGCAACAGCAGATTATATGGGCATGCTTGCAACAATGATGAATTCGCTTGCTTTGCAGGATGCTTTGGAAAAAGCGGGGCTTCAAACAAGAGTGCAAAGCGCGCTTGATTGTCCAAGAATATCAGAATCTTACATAAGAAGAAGAGCATTAAGACATCTGGAAAAAGGCAGAGTTGTTATATTTGCTGCAGGAACAGGAAATCCATATTTTTCAACTGACACAGCGGCAACTTTGCGAGCGCTTGAGATGAAATGCGATATACTTGCAAAAGCAACTAAAGTATCGGGAGTGTATGATAAAGATCCAAAAAAACACAAAAATGCGAAAAGATACGGAAAAATAAATTACGAAGAAGTTATTTCCAAAAAGCTAAAAGTTATGGATATGCCTGCTATAACCTTGGCAATGGAAAATAAAATGCCGATAGTTGTTTTTGATCTTTTGGAAAAAGACAGCATTTTGAAGCTTGCAGAAGGAAAAAGCACAGGAACTATTATAAGCTAAAACTCCAAATAAAGCAGTAAATTAAAATTTAAATAATTTTAATGTAAAAATTTGTTTTTGACATTTTTTACTATTTTTGGTATCATTTTGAAACTAAGAAGCTTTAATTTGATACAAGTTCACGGAAATTCTCTGTAAAAGGAATGGTATTCTTGTTATGTTTAGCTTTGAAAGTGAAAAATCTAAAAAATATGGAACATATAATAAATTTTACTCAAAAAAATTTTTTAGATAACGCAACTCTATAAAAGATTACAGAGGGTTTCTTTTAGTTGAACGGCCTATCAACTAAATATATGGACATATTATCACCATTTGTTGTGGGCCTTTTGGGTGTTATTGCTGGTATTGTTGCCGGTTATTTTATAAGAAAAGCAACAGCAAAACAAAAAATCGGTACCCTTGAGGCTAAGCTTGCAAAGTTAACAGAAGAAGCAAAGCAAAAAGCAAAAGAGATACTAGAATCTGCAAAATCTGAGTCTGCAAAGATAATAGAAGATGCAAGAAAAGAAGAAAAAGAAAGGAAAGCTCAAATTTCCAAGCTGGAGGAGCATCTTTTAAAAAGAGAAGATACTCTTGAGGCAAGGATAAAAAAATATGAAAAAAATGAAGAAGAGCTTCAAAAAAGAGAAGAAGCTGTAAACAAAAAAGAACAAGAAATAGAAAAGATAAAGGAGGAGGAGGAAAAGAAACTGCAGGAAATTTCAGGTTATGACAAGCAAAAAGCAAAAGAAGCTCTTTTTGAAATGGTAGAGCAAAATTACAAAGAAGATCTTCTTGTAAGAATGAGAAAATTGGAACAGCAAAATAATGATGAGCTGGAAAGAAAAGCAAAAGATCTTCTAACAACTGTGATGCAAAGATTTTCCGGTTCACAGGCTGGGGAGGCTATAACCACTACTCTTAAAATTCCTTCTGATGAAGTAAAAGGAAAGATAATAGGAAGGGAAGGAAGAAATATAAAAGTAATAGAAAGGCTTACCGGGGCGGAAATTGTGGTTGATGATACTCCGGGGGCAATTTTGATATCATGTTTTGATCCGATAAGAAGGCAGGTTTGTAAACTTGCTTTGGAGAAGCTAATAGAAGATGGAAGAATTCAGCCTGCAAGGATAGAAGAAGCTGTAGAAAAGGCAAAAGAAGAAATAAAAGACAGCATACAAAAAGCCGGCGAAGAAGCGGTTGAGGAAGCAAAGCTTATAGGTATAGATCCAAGACTGGTAAATTTGCTTGGAAGATTAAAATACAGAACAAGCTTCGGACAAAATGTTTTGGAACACTCTTTGGAGGCTGTGCATATCTCTGCTATGCTTGCAGAAGAGCTTGGCGCTGATGTTAAAGTGGCAAAAATGGGAGCGTTGTTTCATGATATAGGAAAAGCAGTTGACCATGAAGTTCAAGGAACTCATGTTGAAATAGGAAGAAAAATTCTTAAAAAATTTGGAGTTGATGAGGCTGTTATAAAGGCTATGCAGTCCCATCACGATGAGTATCCTTATGAGACCATTGAATCAAAAATCGTTGCAATAGCAGAAGCCCTTTCTGCTTCAAGACCGGGAGCAAGAAGAGGAACCCTTGAGACTTATATAAGAAGGCTTGAGGAACTTGAAGCAATAGCAATGTCAAACGAAGGAGTGGAAAAGTGCTATGCAATATCTGCAGGAAGAGAATTAAGAGTGTTTGTTTATCCTGATAAGGTTGATGATTTGCAGGCAAGAAAGCTTGCAAGAAGTATAGCCGACAAAATAGAAGAAGAGCTTAAGTATCCGGGGGAAATAAAAGTAAATGTGATTCGCGAAAGCAGAGTAATAGAATATGCAAGATAAAACAACACCCCAGCGCTTTGAAGCGCTGGGGTGTTTTGAAGCTTGACAATACTGTGTGTGTTTGTGTTAAACTTATAAAAGCCAAAAAAGTTGCATAAAAAAAGGGGTTTTGTTAAAATTTAAATAGGTTTTTGTGATAATAAATAAAGGTCTAATAATTATTTAATTTAAATATAATAATTAGTTAAATTAACAACATGAACAAAGACGCTTTAGTAGAAGCAGTACAAACAAAAGCAGGTCTTGAAACAAAAAAAGCAGCTCAAGATGCAGTTGATGCTGTGTTTGATGCTATAACTTCTGCTCTTTCAAAGGGAGAGGAAGTTTCTATTGCAGGCTTTGGATCTTTTAAAGTTGCTGACAGAGCCGCAAGAATGGGTGTAAACCCAAAAACAGGAGAGAAAATCCAAATTCCGGCAACAAAAGCTCCTAAGTTCAAAGCTGGAAAGGCCTTAAAAGACGCTGTAAAATAAGGCTTTATTTTACAATAGCCCGCCTTAGTCTTAAAAAGGCGGATTTAAAACAAAAACCCAAGACAAAATCTTGGGTTTTTGTTTTTGGAGCGGGTACGGGGATTCGAACCCCGATCATCTGCTTGGAAGGCAGATATAATAGCCATTATACGATACCCGCACATTAGTTAACTGGTAACTAGCAATTGGTTCCTGGTTGTTGTGTTGAATTTTTAAATTGCTGTTTTTTGCAGGATTGTTATTATTTTACATAATATAAACATTTTTTCAAGAGGCTTTGACTTTGGTATTGAATAATCAACCTACTGATTTTTAAAGAACCTAATGCATACAAGATCACCAAAATGAAATTTTTATTAGTTTAGTTCACGATCGTGAGTTAAATGAATGAAAATCTTTTAATAGCACTTCACTCACTCAACTTGCGATCGCAAGTTGAGTGAGTGAAGTAAGTATTATTTAGCGGTCCGACCGCTAAGTAATACTAAGTAATAAAGTGAGTGAAGCGGGTAAAAATTTTCTGAGGATAATTCACTCACTCAACTCACGATCGTGAGTTAGGTGAGTGAATAGGAATGAGAAATAAAGTTTGTGTGTTTTGGTTATGCTTTTGAAAGTTTAAGGTGAACTTATATAGGCTTTGCAAGTATACGCATTGCAAATACTTACAATAAAAAATCAGTTTTTTATCAAAAACAATCAAATAAATTTTCCTCAAAAAAAAGACGATCGTCTTTTTTTTGAGGAAAAATAGAACCTGTTTTTAACTTAAATAAACAACATGTGTGCAATACGTTATGGGCGAGTACAAATTATTGATTTTTAAAGTTAAATGAAGTAAAGTGTTTGTATGCCAGAAAAAAAAGAACAAGACTTAATGCAAAAAATTGTATCTCTTTCCAAAAGGAGAGGTTTTGTTTTTCCTGCATCTGAAATATACGGTGGATTTGCAAATTCATATACTTATGGACCTTATGGAGTGTTGTTGAAAAACAATATAAAAAACCTCTGGTGGAAGAAGTTTGTTTTGCAAAGAGAAGATATTGTCGGGATTGATGGGCCGATAATTTTACATCCCAAAGCTTGGAAAGCATCTGGGCATTTGGACGGCTTCTCTGATGCTTTGGTTGATTGCAAAAACTGCAAAAGCAGATTCAGAGCGGACCACTTGGTTGAGGACGCAACCGGAAAAGACCTTGAAGGAAAGTTAGATGAGCTAAAAAAGGTTTTAGATGAGGAGATTGATTGTCCAAATTGCAGTAAAAGAGATTGGACTGATGTAAGGAATTTTAATTTGATGTTTTCTACAAAAACAAGCGTGGTGGAAGGCAAAGAGCAAGAAATTGCTTATTTGCGTCCGGAAACAGCAGGTGCTATATTTTTGGAGTTTAAAAATGTTTTGGACTCAACCAGAGTAAAAGTTCCTTTTGGAATAGCTCAAATCGGAAAGGCTTTCAGAAATGAGATAGTTGCCGGAAATTTTATCTTTCGTTTACGGGAATTTGAGCAAATGGAAATAGAATATTTTATTAGTCCTGATGATGATTGGGAAAGCATATTTGAAGAGTGGCTTTTGTTGCAGGAAGAATTTGCTTTTGAACTTGGAGTAAAAAAAGAGAATATAAGAAGATATGAACATCCAAAAGAAAAGCTTTCTCACTATTCAAAAAAGACAGTAGATATTGAGTTTAATTATCCTTTTGGCGGATTCAAAGAGCTTTTTGGTATGGCTCACAGGGGAGATTTTGATTTGTCTGCCCATTCAAAATTTTCCGGGGAAAAATTAGAGTATCAAGATCCAAAAACCGGCAAAAAATATATACCTCATGTTTTGGAGCCCACCTTTGGTTTGGACAGGTCAATTTTAGTTGCTTTGCTTTGCGCTTACCAAGAAGAGGAAGTAAACGGAGAGATAAGAACAGTGATGAAATTTCCAAAACGAATTGCTCCAATTCAAGTTGCTGTTTTCCCTCTTCTTAAAAACAAGCCAGAGCTTGTAAAAAAAGCAAGAGATGTTTTTAACTTTTTGAAAAAGGACTTTGTTTGCGAGTTTGATGATAACGGAAATATAGGAAAAAGATACAGAAGACAAGATGAGATAGGAACCCCGTATTGTGTAACTATTGATTTTGATGCTTTAGACAACAACTCAGTGACGGTGCGTGACAGAGACACAATGGAGCAGACAAGGGTTAATTTAGACGAACTTGCAGATTATCTTAAAGAAAGGTTTTAAACAACAAAAAACAAAAAGCGGAAAAACTTGCTTTTTGTTTTTTATTAGTTGGGGTGTATAATGAAGTTGTAAGGATTAAATTAAATTATATGAAAAGAATAATACAAAAAATAACATCTTTGAGAATTTTAAATAAAAAGGCAAAAAAACAGGATTTTGAACTTGAAGGGGTTGGGCTTGCTGTTTGTTCTGTTTGTGGCGCTGTTTGGAGCAAAAAAAGCTGGCATCACAAAGAAAAATATTCAGAAGATGAGCTTGAACAGATAAAAAACAAAGCAATCAAAAAGATTTGTCCTGCCTGCATAATGGAAAAAGAAAACCTTTGCGAAGGTTTTGTTACCTTAAAAAATGTTCCTGAAGACAAAAAAGATGAACTTTTAAATTTAATAGAGCATATAGGAGAAAGAGCGTACAAAAACGATGTTTTGTGCAGGATATCTAAAATAGAAGAGGAAAGGAACAAAAACATTCAAATATGCGTAACAGAAAACCAGCTTGCTGTTTCTTTGGGTAAGCAAATAAAAAACGCATTTAATTCTTCTTTGGATATAAGTTGGCCTGAGGGTGACGGCCCGGTAAGGGTTGTTTGTGAGTTTAAAAAAGAATGAAAAAAGTATATTACGCAACAATTTTTTTGGTGTTTGTTTTGCTTGCTTTGTTTTTTGTATTTGGCAAAAAAGAAGAATTGCCTTATGAATATGCTTTTGCAAAAAGAGGGGATATTAAGCAGATTGTAAGCGTAACAGGAAATGTTAAGCCAAAAAAAAGCATTGATCTTGGCTTTGAGGTTTCAGGGATTATTTTGAAAATAAACAGCAACAAAGACTTCGTTAAAAAAGGAGATGTGCTTGCTGTTTTGAATTTAAATGAGATAGATAAAAAAATAGAGCAGGCAAGAGCAAAAATTGAAGCGGAGCAAAAAGCTTTAAAAAGCGCAGAAGCGGCATTGAGCGCTGAGATTTCAAGGCTTGAGGAGATGGAAAAAGGAACAAGAGAAGAAGAGATAAAAATAGCAGAAACTGAAGTTAAAAATGCTCAAATAAACTTAGATGATGCCAAAGCAAATTTGGAAAATATAAAACAAAAAGCTGAGATAGACACAACAAACCTTTACAATGATATAGACGATATTTTAAATGACGCTTATACAAAAACAAACGATGCGCTAAACAACAAAATAGCATCTTTGTTTTCTGAGTTTAATCCAAATGATTTTAAGTTGACTTTTGAAGTTTTGGATCAGTCTTTGAAGTTCAAAGCGCAAAACGAAAGGCTGTCTTCTGAACTTTTGCTTGCAAATATAAAAGACATTTTAAGTAATCTTGATGTCTCAGATAGAGATCTTGCAAAAAATTCCCTTTCATTGGCTTTGGGTAATTTAAAACAGATAAGAGATTTTTTAAACATATTGTCAGATGCGGTTGATGTTTCTTTTGGCTTGTCTTTGTCTGAAAAAGAAACATTCAAAAACAATGTTGATTTGGCGTGGACGGAAGTAAATTCATTGATTGCCAAAATAGATAATCAAATACAGGCAATAAATCTGCAAGAGAGCATAAACCAAAACAATATATCCCAAGCTGAAGCAAAGGTTAACAGTGCAAAAAACAACCTAGCTTTTGCAAAAGATAATCTTGCCTTAAAAAAAGCAGGATTTTCTGAGGAACAAATAGAGGCTCAAAGGCAAAAAGTGGTTCAGGCAGAATCAAATGTTGGCCAGCAAAAAGCTATTTTAAAACAGGCAGAATCTGAGCTAAAAAGGCTTAAAATTGAAAGAGAAAAAAGAATTTTAAGAGCTCCAATAGACGGAGAGGCATCATGGGAGGAAATTGAGGCTGGCGAGTTTGTTTCTTTTGGGAAGAAAATCGTATCTATTTCAAGCAAAGACCTGTATGAGATAGAGGCTTACATACCAGAAGCTGACATAACAAAGATAAAAAAAGGACAAAAAGCAAAAGTTACTTTAGACGCTTATGGTGAAGATGTTGTATTTGAAGCAAAGGTTTCAAAAATAAGTTCTTCGGAGACTATTCTTGAGGGTGTTTCTACCTACAAAGTTAAGTTTTTGTTTGAAGGGATAGACAAAAAGGTAAATTCTGGAATGACGGCTAATTTAGATATAATAACGCAAAGCAAAAATGATGTAATATTTGTTCCAAAAAGAGCTGTTTATGACAAAGAGGGAAAAAAGTTTGTAAGAGTTGTTCAAAACGGGAAGATTTTTGAAAAGGAAGTTTCTGTTGGCATAAAAGGAATTGGAGTTGTGGAGATTATAGACGGGCTTTCTGAGGGAGATAAGGTTGTGGTTTTGTTTAAGTAGTTATTTTTTAAATTTTCTCGTTATTTTTCTTATAATTGTCCTGAACAGAAAATACAGAACTGTTGCCAAAAGAGAATAAAAAAGCAAAGCAGAGTTAAAAACATAAGAGGCTGTTTTTATAAAAGCTGATGTTATTGTTGGAAGAGGAGGTTTTTCTTCTGTTTGTGGAGCGTTTAATATGGAGTCTTTGCTTATTTTTATATTTGAGTCTTGGATTTTGTTTTTTTGATCTTTAGTTTCTTGTTTTTTTGGTTCTGTTTTTATTTTTTTATTTAAAGTTTTTGCTGTGTTTTTTCTGAAATTTTCTATTTTTTTTATTGTTTCAACCGCTTTTTTCGGGACTTGGTAAGCTATTTGTATTGTTTTTTCTTTTGCTTGGTTTAGGATTGTTTTTTCTTCGTTTTTTGTTATGTCTTTTTGTTGTTTTTTTTGTGTTTTGACAAAAGGGACAAGAGGGTCTTTGTCTTGTTTGTCATTTATACCGTCGCCGTCAGTATCGGGGTTTTTTGGATCTGTTCCGTTTTTTATTTCATCTTCATCTGATATGCCGTCATTATCATCATCTTTGTCTTGTTTGTCTCCCAAGCCGTCTTTGTCTGTGTCTTTGTCAACTTCTTTGGCATTTTCTTTTGTCTGGTAGTATTTTAAAGATATCGGTTTTTTATTTCCGTTTTTGTCTACTAATTCTGCTTTTGTTATTCTTGCAGTTATTATGTGCTTGCCTTGTTTGGCTGTCCATTTTGTAGAAAATATTTCTGCTTGGCAGTTGTTCGGCAAAGAAAACTCTAATGAAGATATTTTTAGGCCGTTGTCATAAAAAGTTAATTCTCCCACCAGTGTTTCATCGTTACAGTTAAACAAAGAAGTATATATTCTTATGGTATCCCCGGCAAAAAATGGATCTTTTGAATACCAAATACCGCTTGGAATAAATCCAGCATTTTGGTCTTGTTGCGAGTAAGCAAACAGCGGTATAAACAAAAGTACTAAAATAGCTTTTTTCATAAAAATATTTTAGCATATATTTGTATATTTATGTTAAGATAGTTGCATTATGGATATAATAAGCGTACAAAACTTAAAAAAATCATTTGAAGGAGAAGGGGTAAAAACAAACGCTCTTTGCGGAGTAACTTTGAATATAAAAAAGGGAGAATTTGTTTCTATTATGGGTCCTTCTGGGTCAGGTAAGTCAACTTTGCTTCAAATTTTGGGCTTTTTGGACAGGCATACAAAAGGAGAGTATTTTTTTGAAGGGAAAAAGATAGATGAATATTCTGATGAGGAGCTTGCAAAGATAAGAAATGAAAAAATGGGATTTATTTTTCAGACATTTAATCTTCTTCAAAGATATTCTGTTTTTGACAATGTAAAGCTTCCTTTGCTTTATTCTTCTGTTGATGAGAAAAAGTGGAACGATCTTGTTTTTGGCGCAATAGATGCTGTTGGTCTTTCTCATAGAATACAGCACAGTCCAAGCAGGCTTTCTGGAGGAGAAAGGCAAAGAGTTGCAATAGCAAGAGCGTTGGTAAATAACCCTGATGTTGTTTTTGCAGATGAACCAACAGGAAATTTAGATTCAAAAAACGGAGAGCAAGTTATGAAGCTTATATCTGACTTGAACAAAAAAGGACACACAGTAGTTTTAGTAACTCATGAGACATATACCGCAAATTATGCAGAAAGAATAATAACTTTACAGGACGGAAAGATAACATCTGATATTAAAAACAAAAACCAAGTAAAAGACACAAAGCTTTTTAAAAAATAATGAAGTTAAAACACAACATAAAAACAGCATATTTGGGAGTTACTACGCACAAAGGAAGGTCTTTTTTGACTCTTTTGGGGATTGTCATTGGAATAGCTTCCATTATGGTTATAATCTCAATAGGAAAAGGAGCAGAAACCCTTATACTTAATCAAATAAACAGTATGGGGGCAGATACTATAGTGGTAAGGCCAGGAAAGGAGCCAAAAGGCCCGACAGATATAGCGGATACTTTATTTGCAGATTCATTAAAAGCCAGAGATATAAGTTTTCTTAAAAATAAAAGTAATGTTCCTTATTTGGAAAAGATTGCTCCTGTTGTTGTTATTCCCGGAAGCGTGTCTTATGCTGGAGAGACATATCGTCCTCAAATATTTGGTTGGTCAGCCGAATTTATGGAAGAGATGTTTAGCGTTTATCCGCAGGAGGGATATATTTTTGGGGAAAGCGAAATAAAAGAAAAAGCAAGCGTGGCAGTTATTGGTTCAAAAGTAAAAAAAGAACTTTTTGGAGAATCAAATGCTGTTGGCAGATACATAAAAATAAAAAATAGAAAATTTAGAGTGGTTGGAGTTTTGGCGCCAAGAGGACAAGTTGCATTTTTTAATCCGGACGAAACTGTAGTTGTTCCATACACAACTGCCCAAAACTATCTTTTGGGAATTGACTATTTTCATGAAATAATGATAAAAACAAAAGGTCCTGAATTTGTTGACAGGACGGTCCAAGATATAAAGGATACATTAAGAGAATCTCATAATATAACCAATCCCGACAAAGATGATTTTTTTGTGGTAACCCAAAAAGGGCTGGTAAAGCAAGTAAGTTCAATAATGAATGCGCTTACGGTTTTTTTATCTTCTGTGGTTGCGGTGGCGCTTGTTGTTGGCGGTGTTGGAGTTATGAATATAATGCTTGTTTCGGTAACTGAAAGAACAAGAGAAATAGGGCTAAGAAAAGCTCTTGGCGCAACCAAAAAAGACATACTGGTTCAGTTTTTGATAGAGGCGATATTACTTACTGTTGTTGGAGGGGTTATTGGTATGCTGTTTGGAGCTTTTTTGTCTTTTTTGATAGGTTATGTGTTAAAAAATGTTATGTTGCTGGATTGGGTGTTTGTGTTTCCTTTGTCTGCTGCAATTTTAGGGTTTTTTGTGTCCGCTTTTTTAGGGCTTTTGTTTGGCATATACCCTGCAAAGCAGGCTTCTGAAAAAAGTCCGATGGAGGCGTTAAGATATGAATAACAAAAATATGAAGCAAAAAATTGAATGCAAAATAACAGGAAGAGTTCAAATGGTTATGTTCAGAGATTTTACCCAAAGAAAAGCAAAAAAGTTGGGTATTTTTGGTTATGTAAAAAATGAAGATGATGGATCGGTTTATGTTTTGGCAGAGGGAGAAAAAGATAATCTGGAAAAATTCATAAGTTTATTAAAAGAAGGTCCTATTTTGGCAAAGGTAGATAAAGTTGATGTAAAATGGATGCCATGCCAAAATGAATTTTCTGATTTTAAAATTAAGTATGAGTAACAAAGATAAAATAAAATGCATAGGAGTGATAATGGACGGAAACAGAAGGTGGGCAAAAAAGCGAAAAATGACAAGTTACAAAGGCCATAGCGCAGGTTATGAAAAATTAAAATCTTTTATTGGCTGGTCAAAAGAGGCAGGTATTGGAAACCTTGTTGTTTATGCTTTTTCTACAGAAAACTGGAACAGAAAACAAAGTGAGATAAACTATCTTTTTAAAATTTTTAGAAAACTTATATTTGAAGAGCTTAACTCTTTAAAAAATGAAGGCGTGAGAATAAAGTTTATCGGGCAAATAAACAGATTTCCAAAAGATATACAAAACGGAATAAAAAAGCTTGAAGCAGAAACACAAAAAAACAAAAGCATAAATGTTTTTGTTGCATTATCTTACGGAGCAAGAGCAGAGATTATAAATGCGGTAAATGAAATTATAAAAGACAAAAGGCAAAAAGTGAGCGAAAGCATTTTCAGAAAATATTTGTGGACAAAGGATATGCCAGATCCGGACCTTATAATAAGAACTGGCGGAGAAGTAAGGCTGTCTAATTTTTTGCTGTGGCAGTCTGCATACTCGGAACTGTTTTTTACAAAAACCTTTTGGCCTGATTTTTCAAAAAAAGAATTTGAAAAAATACTAAAAGAATTCCAAAAAAGAGAAAAAAGATTTGGCAGATAGATGAAAATTTTATTATTATTTAATTTGGGTTATAATTTGTTTATTAATCATTAACTTCAAAAGCATGGATTTAAATTATGCTCTTGCTCATTTGCAGGACGATCCAGCGTCAGATGTTGTTGGCATACAGCATCATGATTTTTCTGGAATGGGTTGGTTTGGCATGGGGCTTGGCATTTTGTTTTGGATTTTGGTGTTTGTTTTGGTTGTTTTGTTTATTGTTGCTATGGTTAAATATATTTTTGAGGATAAAAAGGAATCTAAAAACAAAGTGTATGTTTGTAAAGAATGCGGCTATGAATATGAAGATAAAATCTGGGCAGAAAAATGCGAAAATTGGTGCAGGGAGCACAAAAGCTGTAATCTTGACATAATAAAGCACGGAAAACCCGGTAAATGACAACGAAAAAACAGTGTTTTGAAAGCCTTGTGTTGCAATAACACAGGCTTTTTTTATGTCAATATTGACGGTGTATTTTATATAAAATATAATGG
>JALTWS010000028.1:0-18694 GCA_027048495.1 Candidatus Azambacteria bacterium | reverse complement strand
ATATAATGGTATTACCTTTTTAAAAATTAGTCTAAAAATCTATGAAAAAAATAAATGAAGAACAAAAAAAATGCGAAAATTGCCTTCCAAAAATAGGGCAAAAAATCCAAGATTTTGAGTTTGAGGCGTTTCATCAAAATAAAATAAAGAAAATGAAGTTATCCAGTTTCAAGGGAAAGTGGGTTATTTTATTTTTTTATCCGGCAGACTTTACTTTTGTGTGTCCAACCGAACTTGAAGAGATGGCAGAAAACTATGATAAATTTAAAAAATTAGGCGCTGAGGTTATAAGTGTTAGCACAGACACTGTTTTTGTTCACAAAGCATGGCATGATAACTCTCCTGCTATTAAAAAAATTAAATTTCCAATGGCAGCAGACCCAACAGGAGAAATGTCAAAGGGCTGTGGGGTTTATATAGAAAATGAAGGGCTTGCATTAAGGGGAACATTTATAATAAACCCAGAAGGAAAGCTTGTGTCTTATGAAGTTAATGACAACAGCATAGGGAGAAGCGCCGGGGAACTTTTAAGGAAGCTTCAAGCGGCTATCTTTGTTAGAACTCACAAAGGGCAAGTTTGCCCTGCAAGCTGGACTCCTGGAAAAAAGACACTAAAACCGGGGCTAAACTTGGTTGGAAAAATATAAAACTCTCTTTTTATAATTCTTTAAAAGTTAAAAAGCCAATATGCCTTTTGGCGGAGCGGGCTTTTTGCAAAAATTATGTCCACAACAATTAAATTAATAAAAAAAAGAAATAAAGAAACAGTAGAGTTTAACCAAGATAAGATATTTAATGCTATAAAAAAAGCGTTTTTAGCTTTAAATCACGAAGTTTCTGACAAAAAAATAGGAGATATAGTTGACAATGTCATAAACGAGCTTGAAAATGCCTTTGCTTATCCTGAAATTCCTTCTGTTGAAAATGTGCAGGATTTTGTTGAAAAAGAGCTTATGAAAAACGGGTTTTATGAGGTGGCAAAGGCTTATATTTTGTACAGATACGAACACGCAAAACAAAGAGAACAGAAAAAAGAAGAAGCAATAAAAAAAGTTGAAGAAGAAGATCTTTTTGTTATAAAAAGGTCTGGAAAAAAAGAAAAATTCTCAACTCAAAAACTAAAAAAATCTTTGCAAAGATGCGTTTTGGGATATGAGAATGTTGTGGACGTAGGCTCAATAATAAAACAGTGCAAAGCAGAAATTTATGATGAAATAAGCACAAAGGATATAGCAAAGGCTTTGGTTATGACAACCAGATCTTTTATAGAGCAAGATCCGGCTTATTCTTATGTTGCCGCAAAATTGCTTTTAAACACTCTTTACAAAGAGGTAATAGCAGACGGGCAAAAACTTGATTTTGAAAATATAGACAAGCTTTACAAAGAGGCATTCATCAAAAATATAAAAGAAGGGGTAAAAATAGAAAGGCTGGACAAGAGGCTTTTGGACTTTGATTTAAAAAGGCTTAGTGAAAAAATAGATCCAAAAAGAGACGAGCTTTTAAAGTATCTTGGAGTTCAGACTTTGTATGACAGGTACTTTTTGCAAAATCCAGTAACAAAACAAAGGTTAGAAACTCCGCAAATGTTGTGGATGAGAGTTGCTATGGGGCTTGCTATTGGTGAGAAAGATAAAAATCAAAAAGCGGAAGAATTTTACGATATAATCTCAACATTAAGATTTATGCCTTCAACTCCAACTTTGTTTCATTCAGGGTCTTTGCATCCACAATTAAGTTCTTGTTACTTAAATACCGTTGAGGATTCTTTGGATCATATATTTAAAGTTTATTCAGACAATGCCCAACTTTCTAAATGGTCAGGAGGCATAGGGACAGATTGGACAAATTTAAGGGCAACCGGAGCTTTAATTAAAGGAACAGGAGTTGAAAGCCAAGGAGTTATTCCATTTTTAA
Organism: Candidatus Azambacteria bacterium; assembly: GCA_027048495.1. Lineage (GTDB taxonomy): Bacteria > Patescibacteriota > Minisyncoccia > GWC2-36-17 > M10-OD1-4 > JALTWS01. Next base: position 16,777 of record JALTWS010000028.1, on the reverse strand, counting down.
AAATAGCAAATGATGTTACTGTTGCTATAAACAGAAGCGGAAGAAGAAGAGGGGCTACCTGTGCATATTTGGAGACCTGGCATTACGATATAGAAGACTTTTTGGAGTTAAGAAAAAACACAGGAGATGAAAGAAGAAGAACTCATGATATGAACACAGCAAACTGGATACCTGATTTGTTTATAAAAAGAGTTAAAGAAGATAAGGATTGGACGCTATTTTCTCCAGATGAAACTCCAGATCTTCATCATATTTATGGAAAAGAGTTTGAAGCGAAATATGAAGAATATGAGAAAAAAGCTGAAGAGGGAAAAATAAGATTGTCCAAAAAAATGAAAGCAAGAGATTTATGGAAAAAGATGCTTGCTATGCTTTTTGAAACTGGTCATCCGTGGATTACATTTAAAGATCCTTCAAACATTAGATCTCCGCAGGATCATGTTGGTGTGGTACACAACTCAAATTTATGCACGGAGATAACTTTAAATACATCACCAGAGGAAACAGCGGTTTGCAATTTGGGATCTGTTAATCTTCCAAAGCATATTAAAGATGGAAAGCTTGATCTTGAACTTTTAGAGGACACTGTAAAGACTGCAATGAGAATGCTTGATAATGTTATAGATATAAATTTTTATCCGACAAAAGAAGCTAAAAATTCTAACTTAAAGCACAGACCTGTTGGGCTTGGCCTTATGGGATTTCAAGATGCGCTTTATATTTTGGATGTAAACTTTGATTCAGAAGAGTGTATAGAGTTTGCCGACAAAAGCATGGAGGCTGTTTCTTATTTTGCCATACTTGCATCTTCTGAACTTGCAAAAGAGAGAGGAACATATGAGTCTTACAAGGGATCAAAATGGGATAGAGGCATTTTGCCTATAGACACTTTGGATCTGTTGGAAAAGGAAAGAGGCACAAAAATAGATGTTCCAAGAACATCTACAATGGATTGGGACAAAGTAAGGGATCACATAAAGCAATATGGAATGAGAAATTCAAACTGTATGGCAATAGCTCCAACTGCTACAATTTCAAACATTTGCGGATCAATTCCAACAATTGAGCCTATTTACAAAAATATATATGTCAAATCAAACGCAAGTGGAGATTTTATTGTTGTGAATGAATATTTAATAGAGGACCTAAAAAAATTAAATTTGTGGGATTATGAAATGCTTGGTAAAATAAAATACAACGATGGAAGCATAAGTAATATTCCTGAAATTCCTGAAAACCTAAAACAAAAGTACAAGGAGGTGTTTGAAATAGAGCCGGAATGGCTTATAAAATCCGCCGCATACAGAGGAAAATGGATTGACCAAAGCCAGTCTTTGAATATTTATTTTAAAGGTTCATCTGGAAAAAGGTTAAGCGAAATATATACTTATGCATGGGAGATGGGACTTAAAACAACTTATTATTTAAGAACCTTGGCAGTTTCTCAAGTTGAAAAATCAACTGTAAATACAACAGAATACGGAGTAACGCATATAAGAAAGGAGTTTTCTATTGTTGGAGCAAAATCTGCAGGGGTTAACTTAAAAGAACAAAAGACAGCAAAAGCAGTGTTTGCAACAGCAAACAACAATCAAAATAGCGACAAAAGCGAAGCAAAAAGCAACAATAATGCTCCAAAAATATGCAAAATACTTGATCCTGATTGTGAAGCTTGCCAATAACAATTAAAAAGTAAAAAGTATGCCTATAAAAAGAACAACCGAAAGAGTTGATATAAACAAAAGAAGGATAATAAACGGAGAAGACGCCGATGTTATACAGCTTTATCCTATGAAGCATGTTTTTGCTTGGGATGCGTATCTTGCAGGCAATGCAAACCATTGGTTGCCAACGGAGATAAGCATGCAAAAGGATATAGAGCAGTGGAAATCAAATTCAGTTTTGTCAGAAGATGAAAGAAAAGCGTTAAAAACTGTACTTGGATTTTTTACTACAGCAGATTCAATTGCGGCAAACAATGTCGCTTTGGCGTTTTACAGGCATATAACATCTCCAGAGTGCAGAATGTATATACTAAGGCAAGCTTATGAAGAAGCGATACACACGCATGCTTATCAGTATATTGTAGAAAGTCTTGGTTTGGACGAGGGAGAGATATTTAATATGTACAGAGAGGTTGAGGCAATATACAACAAAGATAATTTTGTCCTTACTTTTAACGAAGGAATTTTTAATCCAGAGTTTAAGACTGGAACTTTTGAAAACGATCAAAAATTTTTGGAAAACATGATAGTATTTTCTATTATTTTGGAAGGAATTTTCTTTTACAGTTCTTTTGCGGTCATGTTTGGCTTTCAAAGACAGAACAAAATGGTAGGCTCAGCAGAGCAGATACAATATATAATGCGCGATGAATCCCAACACCTTAATTTTGGAATAAATATGATAAATGCTATAAAAGAAGAACAGCCAGAACTTTGGACAGAAGATTTTCAAAAACATGTTATTGATCTTGTAAAAAGAGGGGCTTCTTTGGAAATAGAATTTGCCCAAACCGTGTTTCCAAGAGGAATTTTTGGAATGAATGCAAACAATTTCAAGCAATATATTGAACATATAGCAGACAGAAGGCTTCAAAGAATAGGGCTTCCAGCTCAATACAATTCTCCAAATCCTTTTCCTTGGATGTCAGAGGCAATTGATCTTTCAAAAGAGAAAAACTTTTTTGAAACCAGAGTTACCGAATATCAGACAGGAGGAACTCTTGACTGGTAGCAAAAACGCCCCTGATGTTTATCAGGGGTTTTTGTTGTTTTAAAATGGTGTATAATATATTTAAGTGGCATTAGATTATTTTTTTTGTTATGAGGGCTTTGTTTTTTCCGTTTTTGGCATTTTTAGCGTCCTTTTTTATTTTGCTTTTTACAAAAGAAAGCTCTTTTGCAAATTTGGTGTATTTTAATACTGTTTTGCATTCTATTTTGATGCTTGTTATATGTACTGTAATATTTTACTCTGCTTATTTTTCTTATCAGATTTACAAACAAAGCAGGCAGGTAAGCCTTTTTGCTGTATCTTTGTCGTTGTATGTTTTTGGGCTGGTATTTTTGGTGCATTCAATGTACATAAGCGGATTTGTAGAGATGTCAAAAGAAGCGTTTGAGGTTTCTGAACATTACGGGCTATTTTTGGGATCTTTGGTGTTTTTTCTTTTAACCGTTTCTTTTGATAAAGCAAAAGATTTTGTTTTTAAAAACAAAACCGTTATTTTGTACTGCTTGTTGCTTGCGGTAGCTTTTTTTGTTGTAAGTATGCTTATATTTGATAGTGTAGCAGTGTTTTTGAACCAATATATTGATTATTTTGTGTTTTTAACAGCTGTTTCTTTTTTGCTTTTGAGTATTTTTTCATTTAGAAAATTTAAGCAATATAAAAATAAAATGTACTTTTATCTTTCTTTGGGATTTGCTGTTTTGATAAATGCAGGTGTAGCTCCATTTTTGTATGAGGATTGGAATATATTTTGGTGGTATTTTCATTTAATATTTTTATTTGGGTTTTTGTTTGTGCTTTTTGGGCTTTTGAAAAACTCTCATTTATCTTTAATTGAACAAAAAAATGAATAACAAAGAATTTAACAAACACGAAGGACATCATGCAAAGATGTTTTTAAAAAAGTTTTGGGTAAGCCTTGTTTTAACTGTGCCTGTTATTTTATATTCTGAATTTCCAGAAAAGCTTTTTGGCTGGAAAGCTCCTGAATTTTATGGATCTTCTTATATACCCTTGGTTTTAGGATCTTTTGTGTTTTTTTACGGAGGCTGGATATTTTTAAAAGGGGCGGCAAGGGAGATAAAAGCAAGGCTTCCCGGAATGATGACTTTGATTGCAATAGCTATAACTGTAGCTTATATTTATAGCGTTTTTACAACATTTTTTGGCGGAGTCACCTTGTTTTGGGAATTAACTACCTTGATACTTGTTATGCTTTTGGGGCATTGGATTGAGATGGTTGCTGTCTCAAATACAAAAGGCGCCTTGCGGGAGATTTCAAAGCTTATGCCGGATACCGCAGAAGTTATTGTGGACGGAAAAACAATATCCATACCAATAAAAGACCTGAAAGAAGGAGATTTGGTTTTTATAAGGCCGGGAGGTCGGGTTTCTGCAGATGGTATTATTGAGGAGGGAGCATCTGAGATTGACGAGTCAATGATAACAGGCGAATCTGCTCCCGTTTTGAAAAAGGTGGGAGATGAGGTGGTTGCAGGAACTATAAATGGTGACGGAGCATTAAAAGTAAGAGTTTCAAAAGTTGGAGAAAAAACTTTTTTATCAGGAGTAATGAAGCTGGTTGCAGAGGCGCAAGCCTCCAAATCAAGATTGCAGGTTTTATCTGACAGGGCGGCTTATTATCTTACAGTTATAGCTGTAAGCGCAGGGAGCTTTACTTTTATTGCCTGGTTTGTTTTGGGTGCTGGAATTGAGTTTGCAATAGAAAGGCTGGTTGTTGTTTTGGTTATTGCTTGCCCGCATGCGCTTGGACTTGCCATTCCTTTGGTTGCTTCAACATCAACTGCCATGGCGGCAAAAAATGGATTTTTAGTAAAACAAAGGCTTGCGCTTGAAGCGGCAAGGGATATAGATGTTGTTTTGTTTGATAAAACAGGAACCTTAACAAAAGGAGAATACGGAGTTACAAATGTTTGGACAAAAGAAGATTTTTTAAAAAAAGATGTTGTATCGCTTGCCGCATCAGTTGATGCAAACTCCGAACATTTTATATCAAAAGCTATAACAAAATACGCAAAAGACAACGGAATTGAACTTGAAAAAACAGATGAATTCAAAAGAATACCCGGAAAGGGGGTTTATGGAAAAGTGTCAGGAAAAGAGGTTTATGTTGGAGGGGAAGCTATTTTAGAATATTCAGATAAAGATCTTGGAAGTATAGAAAGTTATACAAAAGAAGAAGCAAAAAAAGGAAAAACTATAATATATGTTGTTGTTGACAAAAAAGTGGCAGGAGCTTTTGCTTTGGCAGACATTATAAGAGACGAGTCTTACCATGCAATAAAGAAGTTAAAGAAAATGGGAGTAAAAGTTGGAATGATAACCGGAGATTCTGAGGCAGTTGCTTTTTGGGTTGCATCTGAACTTAAAATTGACGAGTACTTTGCAAAGGTAATGCCGGATAAAAAAGCTCAAAAGGTAAAGCTTTTGCAGGAAAGAGGACTTAAAGTTGCTATGGTAGGAGATGGAATAAACGACGCCCCCGCTTTAACTCAGGCAGATCTTGGCATTGCCATTGGCGCTGGAACAAATGTTGCTTTGGAGTCTGCTGGTATTATTTTGGCAAAAAATAATCCAGAAGATATAGCAAAAATTATAAAACTTTCAAGATATACTTATTCTAAGATGATGCAAAATCTTTTTTGGGCAACAGGATATAACGTAGTTGCTATACCGCTTGCCGCAGGCGCTTTGGCATTTAAAGGTATATTGCTTTCTCCTGCTTTGGGGGCTGTGTTTATGTCTTTGAGTACAGTTATTGTTGCTGTGAATGCAATTCTTCTTAAAAGAAAAAAACTTGATTGACAAACATTCTTCTTGAAAGTTTTTTTAAGATAGGTATAATTTACTTATGATTTTGACAGTTAAAAAACAAAATATGCTTAAGATATCCGCTTTATTTTTTGTGTTTATTTCTTTGTTTTTTTGCGGTTTTTACCAGTTTTTTGCTTCAATGGGCGGAGTCGGTTGTTTGAGTATGGTTTCTCAGGCGGCTTTTTTTAAAAATACGTCTTTTGGCAATTTTATATTTGCGTTTGTTTTTGCATATTTTTTAATAAAGTTTTTAAGAAGCGCTTACCCAAAAAAAGACAAAAATATATTTTTTGGTAGTGTAAATTTCCTTATTTTAATATTTTGGACATCTCTTTATAAGGTGTTTTTCAGTCTTTTTTATGCCATTGAGCAAGGAAGATTAAGCCCTCAAATTTACAACAGATAAAGCGCTAATTGCTTTAATTATTAGTTTAAAAGAGGGCTTTACTATGGAAAACACCAAACAACAATCAACAGAAACTAAAAAAACAATTCAAACAAGCAAAGACAGCGTAGTAAAAAAAGCATTAAAAAAGGTTTTTTCTGATAAATTGTTTTTGTTTTTAGCTGTAAGTTCTGCTTTTAATGTTCTGCTTTTGTATTATTTTGTATTTTTACAGACAACAACTTTCTCAATATTTTGGGATTCAAACACTACATTTTACAACATTGCTTTTTTGGTGATGACCCTTGCAATAGGAGCGCTTTTTGGTATTGTTGTTAGTTTTCTTGCATGGCAGGCAAGGTATAAATTAAAAAACGGAGGCTCTGCATCAGGAAGCACATTTATGGGTGCTTTTTTCGGAGCTGTGTCAACCGGATGTCCGGTTTGCGGAGCGTTTTTAGTCTCTATGCTTGGAATTGGAGGAGGGCTGGCCGCTTTTCCTTTGCAGGGTCTTGAAATAAAAGCTTTAGCTTTGTTTTTGCTTGGGTATTCTGTGTTTTTGGGAAGCAAAAACATAGCAAGCGACAAATGCGAAAAATGCGAAACTCCAAAAGAAAAAAGGCTTATAGCTTTTGAAAAAGACCATGTTGTATTTAACATTAACAAAGAAACTTTAAGTCCGCTTAAGCCAACTTTTGTTGTAGTCGGATCTTTTGTTTTGTTGCTTGCTTTGCCGGTTGCAAATGCAAAGTTAGATCTTGGAGTATCTTTTCAAAAAAATTCTTTTTCTAATTTTTCTGCAACAGAACAAACAAGCAACACACCTTCTTCTGGCGGATCGTCACAGCAGAGTGAAAACATAAGCGCTTCTTCTTTGCTTGAGAAAGTAAATCCAAAAGAAGGCTATGAAATAAACGCTACTTGGGGAGATATAGGTCCTAAGCTTTTAGCTGCAGGAGCAATTGATCTTGATAAGTTCAAAAGCATATACAAAAGAGCAGGACAGCCTTTAACAGAAAAACAGCTTAAAATTTTAACAGAAGGATCAGATGAGAAGATAGTAATAAACAGAGACAATGCTTACTTTATGATAAATGTTTTGTGGGCATTGGGACTTACCAACAAAAACCCTATTTTAGAAAAAGGACCTTTATCTAAGTATAGTAGTAACATAGGATATTTTGCCTCAACTGGAGGATGGACAGTAGGAAAAAGGCCAGCAACAGAACTTTATTCAAGTTCTCCGATAATAACACTAACCCAAAAACAACAAAAAGAATTGGAAGAATTTGCAAACAACTCATACAGACCTTGCTGTAATAACTCAACTGCATTTGCAGACTGCAATCACGGAATGGCGGCTTTGGCGTTAGGAGAGATTATGGCGGCAAACGGGGCAACGGCAGATGATATGTTTGAAGCTTTAAAATACTTTAATGCTTTTTGGTTTCCTCAGCAGTATATGGATTTGGCAAAATATTTCCAAATAAGAGAAGGAAAAGACTGGGAAGATGTTGATCCAAGAATAGTTATGGGGAAAAACTACTCAACTGCTTCTGGCTGGTCAAGGGTTAGAAATTGGCTTGCCTCAAACAATGCGCAAGAGAAGCTTCCTATAAGAGGAGGCGGATGCGGAGTTTAATTAAAAATTAATAAGTTAACTTAAAAAATTATGAAAGTTAAAATATCAAAATCAACTATTGCTCTTGTTGTTGTAATTATTGCTATTGGATGGTTTTTTGTATCTTCTTCGGATAAAAAATCTCCAAATCAAAACAATCAAGCTCAAAATCAGACGAGCTTAACAACAAACCCTCAAAACACAGTTACAATAGATGTGATTGCAAACCAGTTTTCTTTTAATCCAAACCCTATAAGAGTAAAGTACGGGGATAGAGTTGTTCTTAATATAACAAGCCAAGATGTTACTCATGGATTTGCTTTGCCGGACTTTGGGATAAACGCTATATTAAATCCGGGCGAAACCACAACAGTAGAGTTTGTTGCTAACAAAAGAGGAAGGTTTGGATTTTACTGTTCTGTTCCTTGTGGAGTTGGTCATGTCGGTATGAGAGGAAATATTATAGTTGAATAAAATTAAGTTTAAATTTTATGAAAAAATATATGCTTTTGGCCCTTATTGGTGTTTTTGCAATTTTGGGGGCCTACTTTTTGGGAGAAAAAGGCAAAAACTTAGATGCTACAAAAACAAAAGCTGAAGAAAAAGCTACCGTTTTATCAGAAAACAAAAATTCACAGGAAGGGTCTTTGTATGGAAAAAAGAATCGTTTTGGCTATATTGACATAGATAGCGATACGCTTGCTTCTGCTATGAAAAACAAGGACTTTGTTCTGATAAATGTCCACATTCCTTATCAAGGAGAGATTGCACGAACTGATAAATTTATTCCTTACAACAAAATTGCAAAAAACAAAGATCTTTTGCCAAAAGATAAAAGCGCAAAGATTGTCCTTTATTGTTTGGCTGGAGGAATGAGTTCAAAAGCGGCAAGAGATCTTAAACTGCTTGGTTATGAAAATGTTTATAATCTCAAAGGAGGAATGATTTCTTGGAAAGAAAAAGGATACGAAGTTATCATTAAAAATTAAAAACTATGTTGCTTGGAGTGAAAACAAAAAAAGAGGCGTTTTTAAGGCATCTTGTTGTTGGAGTAATTGCTGGGGTGCTTGTGTATTTTGTTTGGAGTGTTAACTCTTCTTGGAGTCCTGATATGAGACTGTGGAAGTCATTTGGAGGAGCAGCATTTTTCCTTTTGTGGTTTGCTTTGTTTGTTGGCCCTGCCGCAAGGCTCTTTAAGCCGTTAAACAGGATTGTTTCTTGGAGAAGAGAGGCCGGAGTATGGTTTTTTATCATATCTTCTGTTCATGGCTATTTGGTTCTTAACGGTTGGGTAAGATGGGACTTGTGGCAGTTGATTGGTTTTCAGTACATAGAACAGCTTGATATGTATGTAAGAATGGAGCCTGGGTTTGGGCTTGCAAATTTAATGGGGCTTACCGCTTGGTTTTTTGCGCTTTTGCTTTCTGCAACTTCGTTTGACAAGGCAGTAAGTTTTCTTGGCATATCTTCTTGGAAGTGGCTTCATACATTTGCTTATGTCATATTTTATGTATCAGCTTTGCATGCTCTTTACTATGCATTTATTCATTTTAAACCTTCGCTTTCAAGGATTGCTATGGGACTTCCGTATGACTATCCAGAAAATCCGCTAAGATTTTATTATCTGTTTTTATTTTTGTCGGTGTTTTTAGTTCAAATTTTAGCTTTTACAAGATCGGTTTATAAGCAACGTAAAAAGATATAAAAATATGGCAGTTTACAAAACAAAAGTTATATGCGTTTCTGAAATTGCAAAAGGCACTTTTGAGGTAAGGCTCAAAAGGCCAAAAGATTTCTTTTTTGAAGCAGGACAATATATTCAACTTAAAATTCCAAAGTTAAAATATGCTGACTACAAAGGAAATTCAAGAGTGTTTTCTTTGGCTTCTTCTCCAAACGAAAAAAATTTTTTGTCAGTTGCTTTCAGAAACACACAGTCAGGATATAAAAAAACATTAATTGAAATGGACAAAGGCAAAAAAGAGGTTTTAATAGAAGGTCCTTACGGTTTTTTTACTCTTCCGAAAAAAAAAGATAAAAATCTGGTTTTTATAGCAGGAGGAATAGGAATAACTCCATTTTTAAGCATGATTAAGCTTTGCCATGAAAGCAAAAATGGTTATAAAATAACTTTGGTTTACTGCAACAAAGACAAAGAAAGTTCTGCTTATCTTGAGGAGCTTGAAAAAATAGCAAAGGAAAACAAAAACTTTTCTTTAATTTGCCATTTTGGTAGGTTGAATGTTGATTTGATCAAAAAAAATCTACCGAATATAAAATCTGATTTTTGTTATATTGTTGGGCCCCCTGCTATGATGGATGCCGCAGAGCAGATTTTGCTGAGTGTTGGAGTTGAAAAAGACAATATACTAAAAGAAGGCTTTGTTGGTTACTAACTATCTACTAACAAAACCCCCGCCAGCTTACAAGCTTGCGGGGGTTTTGTATTAGCATAACTTTATGAATTTTTGGGATTTTTTACTTAATTTTAGGTGATTTTATTTGCTTTGGTTTAGCTTTGGAGAAATTTAATGATTTTGTCTTATAAAATAAGCTTAAATAAATATTCAAAAAGTTGAGAATTTGTTTTTTGTGCTATATAATTATAATGTAACAAACTACTAAATTTTGCATATGAACGAAGATCTTATAAACTACATAAAACAAGCAAAGCAAACCGGGATAAACAAAGAAGAAATAGTAAATTCTTTGTTAGAAAAAGGATGGAACAAAGAGGAAATAGATCAAGCATTTTATATAGTTTCAAGTTCTTCTGACCCAACAAAACAAACGCCCACTGAAAATACAAACGTTTCCTTGCCTGGTGCTATTGATATTTTAAGGCAAAGCTTATTCTTATTTAAGCAAAGATTAGGTGTGTTTTTGGGAATAATAATTATTCCGGTATTGTTGTTGTCTTTTTTAAGGGAATACAAAACGCTCTTATCATTTTTTTCTTCAAATATTTCAGATAGTAAAATTTTATTTTTTGTTTTATTGGTGATTTTACCTTTTGTTATTGTGTACGTGTGGGGAAAAGTAGCCTTACTTTACGCTATTAAAGACAGCCAAGAAAAAATAGGCATTGCAGAATCTTATCGTAGAGGTTGGTCTAAAATACTTTCTTATTTGTGGATATTAATATTGTCAGGTTTTATTACCTTTGGAGGTTTTCTGCTTTTGGTTGTTCCTGGTGTTGTTTTTGCGGTTTGGTTTAGTTTTGCGCTTTTTGTGTTAGTTGCAGAAAATTTAAAAGGAATGGATGCTTTATTGAAGAGCAAAGAATATGTAAAAGGTAGGTGGTCTAGTGTTTTTTGGAGGATTTTGTTTATATCGGCTATATTTTTATTTTTTGCTTTTATTTCAGGAGTTGTTTTGCATTTTTTTGATTTTCCTTTTGTTGAGATTATCATTAACTTTCTAATCTCTCTGTTCTTAATACCTTTAGTAAGCATTTATCTATTTTTATTGTATAAAAATCTTAAAGATTTAAGAGGAGAATTTACTTTTGTGCGAAGCGGTGGCAAAAAAGCAGGTTTTGCTTTTGTTGGTGTTTTAGGATTTTTATTTTTAGCTGTTGCTGTTTATATGTCTTATATGTCATTTTTGTATTTTGGTTCTTTGGTTAAGCTTAATAATATTTTTCAAGAATCTGACTTAAAACAAACAGGTTCATATTCTTTTCCGGACAACAGAAATGATGTTGCGCCAAATTATAATCTAATTGATTTAAATGACCCAATATTAAAAAAAGCGCGTGATACAAAACGAAAAGCTAATATAATATCTATACAAGTAGGATTAAGGTTGTATTATAATGATAATGGAGAGTATCCTTCGTCTTTAGATAAATTATCACCCCATTATATTGACTATATCCCAACAGATCCAATAACTAAAAAACCTTATGAATACCAACTCTTACAGGAAGGCAGAGATTATAAAGTTTGCGTTCAATTTGAAAAAGAAAAGCAAGAATGCTATACATCGTCCTCATTTAAATAAACAAAAACAAAGGTTAACAAACTAACCAAAACCCCCGCCAGTTTGTAAGCTGGCGGGGGGTTTTGTTTGGTCGCAATTACTGGACGAAGCTCGAACCATATTTGAGCGAAAGTTTGCGCCCTAACGGGCGCATATCCCGCCCAGCGGCTCACTCCGCCAAAGGCGGAGCAGGCAAAGCCAGAAAAAATTATCAATTCTTTTAATGGGCGCGCGCAAAAAATTCTTCTAAAAGGAAACAATTTTTTCTGGCTTTGCTTCCTTGCTGACGCAAGGACGAGCCGTTTCCCACCCCATGCCGCGCTCCGCGCGGCAGAGCAGGCGGGCAAAAATTCATTTCCCCCAGACCCCCTTTTCTTTTTGCCCGCCTGCTTGGGCTTTGCCCTGAAAAATTTTGGCGGCGGGGCCACAAAATGGGTGGTGTGTGGGTTAAGAATCTTCGTTCTCGCGTTCTTCTTGATTATACCTCTTTTCTATTTCCTCAATCAAAGTTTTTGATGTAGCCCATTTTTGATCATTTCTGTCTTGGTCATTTTTTTCTAAAATATCAGCAATTGCTCTAGCAATATCCATTTTTGCCAATTTGTGTTTTTTTGCCTTAAATTTTTTTGCAAAAAATTCTTCCAATTTTTTAACACGTGGAAAATCCATTGGCAGTTCATCTTGCGTCAAGGAACAGTTTTTTCGTCTGTCGCAGTCTATTTTATAAACTTGGAAAACTGCTTCTCTAAAAATATCTTCTGGCAAAACATCCTCCGTTGAGATGATTTGTCTGTTGCCGGTTAATGTTGGGATGTTTTCCAGCTCGTTATCTTTTATTGAAACTATCGCACACTTTTTTCTAATTTCTCCCAAATCTGCGTCTCCGTCTGTAATTCCAAAATATAGTTTCTCTTCAATCTTTACGTTTGCTAAAACTGACGGGAATTTCGTATATCCGTAAGCAGGTAGAAAACTAATTTCTTCATCTTTGCCAAACAACGAGTGCAAATGCCTCAAAATAATTTGATCTGACGGACCCTCAACAATGGCATTTTTTTCTGTGAGCTTAAATAATTCTGACCACCTTAATCCCAAAGCAGTTTTTACAGGTTCTGGAATTTTGCCAAACTCACTTTCTGACCATGCCTTGTTTCCAATTATGGTATCTTCGTCTTTCTTTTCTAAAATTCGTATTCGTTCGGGAAAGCGCGAATCAATTAAATATGGCAAGTGTGTCGTATAAATAATTTGGTTGCCCTCATCAACTATTTTTTTGAAAGTTTGCCCAAGGAGCTTATTTTGTGCGTCTATATGTAAAAATATACCCGGTTCGTCTATAAGTAGCACAGATTCTTGTAAATCGCCTTTTGTTTCTGCTAAAAAATAAACGTTAAATGCAAGTGCCCACTGCAACCCTCTGCTTCTCTCCATTGGTTTGAATGGGCTAGTCTTACCTTTTTCTTTAAGGCGAATTTTTAAAATATCAGTCTCTGCACTTAGTTCCACTTCCACGCTTTCTACTGGCCAGACAACCCGTAAAATTTCGTCGTTTATTTTTTTACTTGCGGTTGCCAATAATTTATCTCTTTTGATACGCTGATTTTCATCACTGGCTTGTAACATATTAAAATCAGAAATACCACCCAATGCGAGTAAGTTTTTTACCGGCCTCATTTCATCTGGATTTGCTATAAACTGACTTATCGTTACTTCGCCATTTTCAGGCAAAAAATATTCGTCAAAAGCAACGCTATCAAAGTGTAAAAATTGTGGGATATATTTTTTTAATTCTTCAACTACTTTTTCTCTAATTTCTTCCTCATTAACCTCTGTCTCTTCTTCAGGATCTTGATCTTCCTGATCCTCTGGCGTAGTTTCTTCTGTTGCTTCCTCTTCACTTTCATTGACAGCAAAACTACTTTTTTCATAATCAATGCTTGGATAATCCAAGCGATATTCACCCTTTGTTTTCGTAAACATTATTGTTGAAACACTATCAAGTCCAAGTATGCTTTTTATATCTTCTTGCTCGTCTTTGGTTGGCTCAAACCATAATTTTAGTTCGGGAGAGTTTTCATCGCTTCCATAATCATCTGAATGGCGAGAATAATCCGCTCCCGTCAATTCTTCATTTACATCTGCTTTTTCCAATGCGAAAAGAACATTTGACTTGCCGGATTCATTTATTCCAACAAGACAAGTTATGTCATTTTCAATATCAAGAACACCACCTGATATTGACCTATACTTTATAAATTCAACTTTTCTTAGCTTCATAGTTATAGTCTAATAAATTAAAGTATCATGTTCGTTCTTTTATTTTTCTCATCTTTTCGTCAATTTCATCATATAACTCAAGTCCAGCTTCCTCGAAAACATTTAACAAATCTTCATATGTTCCTTTACCGCCAAGAAAATCCCAAAATTCTTCTCCAACCATTACTTCGTGTTGTAAATCAAATAAACCTTGAAGTGTCCACCGTTCATAAGGTTCTGGCTCGTAAGGATTATACGGTATAGCAACAATAGTTTTTATCTTTACATTACTATCTTTACTTGCTCTCATAGCAACCCATTCCAAAAGTTGCCTCTTTACGCTTTTAAAAACGTCAATGTTTGGCTTTGCAGTTTTTAACTCTATGTAATATTCTGTTCCGTCTTTTGCTTTAACAAATAAATCAATGCGTTTTTTGATTTCCTTGCCCATTTCTCCAGCAGTAGCAACACTCACAATTTCCGACACTTCCTTATCCTGATTAGGACTTCTTGTTGCACTTTTAAGTTCACGCATTATTTCATCTATTTTCAGCACTGCTTGTTTACTAATAAAACCAGAAAAATCTTTATACTGTGCTTTTGCCTCCTCGTTTCTTGCTTTTGCAATAATTTCTCCAACTTGTTCAAAAATAGACTGTCCGAGCATTGTGTTCACTGAGTGCACGAAAGAAAACAAGGCCATTCTATCTTTGCCAAGTAAACGATAATGAAAAGGCATTGCATTTGTTTCCGGATTGTATGTTGCTAGTTTGCCTCTGATTTTTTCAATCAGATATTTTTTAATCGTACTGTGTTGTTGTTTTGATAAAGACATGTTTTTCTATAAATTATTTTTTAAATGAAAAATGATTTCTGAATAAGGACTTTTATCCCTTTCCGTTCTATTTAAAACAGGGCGCTTAAACTGATTAACTATTTTCATTCCAGCCAATTTTGCTATTTGAGGGTACAAGCCCCATTTATCATTTGCCACTAAAAATACATCAAAGTCATCAATCATAAATTTGCGAACATTTAACAAAACTTTACTTATGCCTTCAACATAACTATCACGCGCTTCTTTACCCTGTCCCTTGTATAGGGGGCCAATTTCTAATTCATCTCTGCGTTCAAACCCAAATAAATCATACGCATAAGCATGTTGTTCGTGATAATCAATTTGTCCAACATATGGCGGTGAAGAAAAAATACCGCGAATTTTTTGCTTCTTGAGTAATTTATAAAATTCAGCATTACGCTTTTTTATTTCCTCAAAAATATCAACAGTTCGTGAGTCTGCAGGAATAACGGACCAGAAACTTTTAGTTTTTAATTTTTCAAACTCTTTTAAACGAAAAATTGTATCGTTAGCGTAACGAGTAAACCAATATTTTATAGAAAATAAGGGCTTGCAGATTTTTTTATGCTTAAAGCAATAATAAGTTGTTAGTTGTGGTTCTTTCAGTGTTGCAAGGTCAGAATGTGTAGTTGCTCGACACGAACGAATAGTGCGGCTTAAAATGATTGCCAAGATTCTTTTAATGTTTGGATTTTGTATTTTCTTTAATTGCTCAAATGCAAAATCTATCTCATCGCGAGTGCTTTTTATATACCATTTGTCAAGAAAAGTTTTATCTCTCTCTTGCTTTAACTTAATCCCATGCTTTTTTATAAGTGAATTATAGATTGATAAAAACTCTCTTTCTTTTTCTTTCCCAAACTTATCTTCATTTATTCGTTTAGTGTAAACATCACGCCTAAATTGCGGACTAGGAAAATAGGTTTTATTAAACTTCGCAAGCTCAAAAACAAGCTCTCTTTCAAATTGCTGAACATTGCTATCAGTTTCAAAATTTTGGATTGCTCGTTTTATTTTCGCGACTTCTTTTGTTAATAATTCAAAATCATAATCCAATAATTTCGCATTTGTTATAGCACAGTTAAATTGCGAAATATCAATCCCAATAGAATGCATTCCAAGCTCATTTGCTTGAACCAGCATTGTACCAGAACCAGAGAAGGGATCTAGAATAATATCTCCCTTTGTAAAAAAAACATTGGTCTTAAAGTCATCAATATGATCATCTAAAAAATATTCCACCAACTGCGGAATAAATTTTCCTTTGTATGGGTGCAATCTATGTACATGTTTTGTAGTATCTTTTTCTCTTAAATGATCAAATGACAAGCCCCAATTTAAGTCATTCCCGAGTCTTTTTTTCCAATTTAACTCACGCCTTCCGTTTCTAGATTTGTAATATTCTTTCAATTCCTCAACATTTATTTGCACGCTACCATTCTCACCATATTTTTTAATTTTTCCGTATTGAATCAGATAAGAAATATTTGTCGGTGAAATTTCACGAGCTAAAAGACGACTAGCAAAAGTTGCAGCTTCACCGATGTTTAATAGTTTTTTCTTTGCCTGCATTGTTGTATCCATATACATCATTTAGCTCTAATTAAATCGTCAAGTGTTATATCTAAACCGTCGGCTATTTTTGTAATAGTTTGAAGCGACGGGTTTTGAATAACATCACTCTCTATTTTTGCCAGTGTCGTGTATGGAATATCAGCTTTTTTGGCAAGAGCGTCTTGTGTCAAATCTTTCTTTTTTCGCCAATTTTTAATCTTTTGGCCGATTGTTTTTACTTGATTCATTTTCTTTTCTTCCATAAAATGTTAGTATAAAGATATTGGCATTTAGCAATCATCAATACTATGATAACAAATTTTAAAATGCTTGTCCAAATAAAAGGGAGCTTCTTTCCGTTGCGCGCGTATGGGTGGGTGGGACAAGCGCAACATCTCTTTTTTATTCTGCCGTCTCTTTTTCAATATGCCCCGCCGCCAAAATTTTTCAGGGCAAAGCCCAAGCAGGCGGGCAAAAAGAAAAGGGGGTCTGGGGGAAATGAATTTTTGCCCGCCTGCTCTGCCGCGCGGAGCGTGGCATGGGGTGGGAA